>NZ_JAXIVS010000024.1 GCF_034259325.1 Hyalangium ruber
GTTTGCCGGAGCTCGGCTGCTGTTGTGCGTACGGCAGACTCACCTCAAGGACGACGGCTCCCAGAGCATCGAGTGGCGCTACTTCGTCACCTCCCTGTCCACCGTGGAGTGGGGCTTTGCCCACCTGCTGCGCCTGGTGCGCCTGCACTGGGCCATCGAGAACCGACACCATTGGACTCTGGACATGGTGCTCGAGGAAGACGACCGCCAGCCCTGCCTGCACTCGCGCTCCGCCCTGGAAGTGACTGCTTGGCTGCGGGTGCTGGCCTACAACCTGCTGTCGGCCTGGCGCGCGCGGCTGCCTCTCAAGGACCGGCTGCCGGTCGGTGGCCTGGGCACGCGCCTGCGAGATACTGCGCGACGCGCTCGTCCACGGTCGGGCGGAGGTGC
Organism: Hyalangium ruber; assembly: GCF_034259325.1. Classification (NCBI taxonomy): domain Bacteria; kingdom Pseudomonadati; phylum Myxococcota; class Myxococcia; order Myxococcales; family Archangiaceae; genus Hyalangium; species Hyalangium rubrum. The sequence goes on from NZ_JAXIVS010000024.1 coordinate 391, forward strand.
TCCTGCCCACACTCGCCTGAAGGGCTCGCCGGCCCCTCCGCCTTCCCTCAACGCGCAGTCACTGCACGGTCGCCCGGCCGAACGGCACCTCATTGCCCGCGCGCGACCGCTCTTATCAAGCTCTGCTCATCCCATCGCAAACAGCCGACTTTGGATCAGGCCTGGGCAGCCCGCCGGGTGGCGCTCTTCACGCACGTAGAGATCGCGCTGCTGCGCCGCGAGGCGGCGACCAAGGCCATCCACAAAGTCGAGGACATCGAGGTGTGGCGGTTCAACCCCGCGTTCCTCGATGCGCTCGAGGCGAAGGTAGGCCGCGCCACCAAGCTGGAGCTGACGCGCACCGACGGTCAGCTCTACGTCACCCTCGACGGAGAGACGATCGAAGCGGCGCTTGCACGAGAGAGCCTCGTGGAGGATGCGGTGGGGAGCTAACCTCAGGCTCTACCGTTTCTTCGCCGGCGAGCCATTCTGAGCCACCGCGGACTTCACGAGCGCCTTGAACGCGCGCGCGTCGACCTTCTCCCCTTCTCGGATGTCGATCGCCCTTCGCGTGTTGCCTTCCAAGCTGGAATTGAAGAGGCGCGATGGGACTGGGAGCCTGGCCCCCCGGGCGAACGTGAGCTTCACGACCTTCGCGTACGCCTCCCCGGTGCAGACAATCCCGTGGTGCGACCAGACCGGAGTGCTCCACTTCCACTCCTCGGTCATCTCGGGATCGGCTTCCAGGATCACTCCTAGCATCAAGACCTTTGCGTGCTTGCGAGAGATACCGTCGTCCTCCAGTTGGAACTGCGCCTCCGAGCTGCGTCCTAGCACTGTCTCCGAGCGATCCAACCTGAGCATTCGTCCGATACCCTCCACGGACCTTGCGCTGAGCACGATGAGGCAAGCGGTCTGCTGCAGAGCGTTGCTCAGCAGGTCTTGGATGTGAACTACGGGCTCATCATCAGGCGCATTCATGTTGCCCCACCGTCATCCGGACACAAACCGATACGAGCAGAAGAGGGCTCTACCGTCTCAGCGCTTTCTGTAGTGACGCGGACACCCGTTCGATGCTGGGATGATTGTCGGCGAGACCCATCTGCTTATAGAGCTTAATCGCCAGACGGTAATTATTTTCGGCGTCGATGCTGCGGTTCATCTGCAGGTAACAATCTCCGCGGTTGCTAAGGTGGTTGGCTTGTCCTTCGTAGCGGCCGAGACGCTCGTCTAATTCCAGGGCCTGCTGATAGTGGGCAATGGCCTTCTCAAGATCACCCAACTCCTTGTAACAGAGGCCCATGTTCCCGAGCGAGGTCGCTTGGCCACCGAGCCGGCCGAGGCCCGTGTCGATAGCAAAGGAGCGCTGGTGGTGATCGAGGGCCTTCTCGATCTCGCCGAGCATCCCATAGCAAAGGCCGATGTTCGTCAACGCGTTGGCTTGTCCTTCGAGCCGCCCCAGTTGCTCATCCAGTTTCCAGGCTCGCTGGTGGTACTCCAGCGCTTGGGCGGGCTTTTCGAGGGAGCGATAGTAGAGGCCCAGGTTTCCGAGCGCGTTCGCCTGTCGGTCGAGCCGCCCCAGACGTTCCTCAAGGGCCAGGGCGCGAAGGCTGTGATCAATGGCTTTGGGGAGATCTCCCAGTCTGCGGTAGCAGAGGCCCAGGTTTCCAAGCGCGTTGGCCTGGTACTCGATGTTGCCGAGCCGCTCACTGATGGTCAGTGAGTACTGACTGAAATGAAGGGCCTTCGACAGGTCACCGAGCCGACGATAGCAGTAGCCGAGGTCTCCTTGCGCCTCCGCAAGGCTGGCGCTCTCCGGAGGAAGGAGCTTCAAAAGGCGTGTATAGTAGTCGATTATCTCGCCGTACTTGCCGCGCCTCATGAGATGCTCGCGCACGGCGGCGAGCACCTCTCGCGCACCTTCTCCATCCGTGACGAGCAGCCTGTCCAATGCCCAAAGCACCTCTGGCAGCTGACTCTCAAGGGCCTGCCAGTCCGACGGATCCTTGTGTGCTTCCAGATGAGTTCGGACGAACGAGAGGTGAGTCGCAGAGACCTCAGGTGCTTCCGGTTTGTTGATCATGAAGAGGCGCACCAAGTCGTGCATGCCCCACCGGCGCGGTGCATCGAAAGAGAAGTCGATCAACGAGCGTTGAGCCAACTCCGCCAGGGCATTGGCGACGACCTGCTCGGGAAGCGCCGCTACGGCTGCGACGACAGGCTCGCACGTAGCCTTGGCGCATGCGGACATCGCGTGCAGGACGCGCCACTGATCCTGACTCAAGCCTTCGCATGAGGCCAGGAGCGTTGCGGCGATGCCTCGATCATCGCCCTTGGCCACTGAATCGAGCGTATACAAAGGCTTGGAGTGCAAGCTGGCGAGGACGCGATTCGGTGTAGCCCCAGGACGTAGGAGCAGCCGGGCGAGCAACCGGAGCGCCAGCGGCAGGTTCCCCACAAACTGAGCGAGCGCATCAAGCTCAGCATCTGGGGTCGTGTTCAGCGCTGCGGCGACCTTGCGCAGGTAGGTGCGGCAGGTCTTGTTGTCCCAAAGCCCTAGGGTCAACGCCTGGGCGGGCTTGCCCAGGTCTTCATGGAGGATAGCCGCGCGTGTCGTGATGAGCGTACGGCAGCGTCCTCCAGGCACGGGGATCTCTCCGAGATTCATATTCACGTGCTGGGGATCGACGTTGTCGATGATCAGGAGCACTGGCTTCTCATGAAGCGTTTGGGCTAGGTAGCGGTTGGCCTCGCTGACGGTTCGAAGGTGTGCTTCGGCCTTCCATCCAAAGCGCATGGCGACCCGACTGAGTTCGCTCGTCAGGGCACTGGCGTCAAGCCACGCGGCCTCCGCGAATAGCGCGCGAGCCTCGGTAGCGACGAATTGATGGACGAGAGACGTCTTTCCGATGCCGCCAGGACCTGCCACAACGATGCAGGGAGTAGCATCATCTGTGAGCGCTTCACGCAGGGCAGCGAACTCGTCGACTCTTCCTAGGAAGTGCCGGACCTCGAGCGCGGGGACTCCCCCTGGTCCCTCAAAGAGGGGGGAGGGAGATGCGCTGGAGGCTCTGTCCTGCTCCTGAGGGGGACTCTTGGGCTTGGTTTCCTTGCGGAGAGAGGGCACCGTGAAGCCCAGTGAGTGCTCAGCGTAGTTCCGTCCCTCGGGCACAAGATCGATGTCGGCATGGAACCGCTTCTTCGTGGCCGACCAAGCCCTCGGCCAGACGCGGAGGTGGAGATGCCCCTGGTGATCAGCGACGACAGAGGCAATATTGTAGCCATGGCCTTGAGGGACTCCTGTTGGCTGAGACTCGCCGTGGACCGCGCCTGCGGCGATGGTCACCAGCCCTGGACCCCAGCCCGCACGAGTATCCTCTGATTTCTGATCGTGAACGTGACCCGAAAGATGAATCTGCGCGTGGTTACGCACCCAGTTGTGTGACTCGCGCTCGTCGGCGAGCCATCTCCCTTGGAAGGGGTGATGGCTGAGGACCAGGAGAAGCTCTCCAGCTTCCTTGGGGGGATGCGTGAGCGCCTGGGCCAGCATCTGCATGCCGAGTCGGAGCTGGCCCTGATCTTGATCATCCGCACAGAGCAGAGCGGTGTTGAGCCCGACGAGCCGAATCGGGAGCACCTCTCGTGCTCTGAACCGGTATTGCCAGAAGAGCCGCTTGCCAGAAGGTTCGAGCGGTGCCAGGCAGGCAGGGGCGAAGCCTGCCGAGAAGTCCAGGTAGTTGGCGAGGCGACGAGCGAGAAGCGCTCGATCATTGGGGTCGGCCAGCGCTTCATCAAGAGGCTCCAGGCCGACGCGCAAGGCCTTGACGAGCCGGCGGATAGACCGATCGCGGTCCGCTGTGCGCTGGACGTCATGGTTTCCTGGGACGAGGAAGACGCGCGTGGTATCGAGTCCGACAGCAGTGCTGGCAGAGCTCAGCCATTGTCCTGCGAGTGCGTACTCACGGCTTTCGGTTTCATGATCATGGACGAGGACATTTCCGCTGAACGCAATGTCGCCGGTCACCATGATCGCATCTGGTGGGGGGACGCCGAGCCCGCTCAGCCCGCGAAGGTCCTCCAGTAAGCCTTGAACCACGAGCTTTTGATCCCACCGGGTGCCTGCATCACCATGGCCCACGTGCAAGTCCGAGAGATGAACCCAGGTGAAGAGGTGGTCCACGGCATGTACCTCCAGAAGCTCGGTCGGCGGGGAGTCGTTCCGCGCCTCTACCCCATCGCCTAGCCCAGTCAGGAACATAGAACGACGTTACTCTGAAGATCTCAAGATGAGCGCGCCCGCGAGGATCCACATCTGGATGCGCTCAAGCTGGTCCGCTCGTAGCGTGCGCGTGCCGCCCAGCGGATCCAGCGACATGCGGGAACCGATGATGCGGCCGTCTCCGGCGAGCTTGAGCCACAGAGCGTAGGGAGGATAAGTGCCACGTAGCTGAGTTCGAAGAAGCCCTGCAGGTACTGGAGCGGGAGCATCTCAGTGCTACCGGCCGCCTCACCAGCACGAGCAGACACTAGGTGAAACCGCACGCGGCCATGGTGGCGGTCATCCACGCCATGAAGCGCAGGAAGCGGCTGTGGAGCGGTGGCGGGCTGGAGCCGGGCCCACGCGCCCGAGGATCGACAGCAGCAACAGTCTAGACACCGAGGTGCCGGCTCCCGAAACGTTGCAGCAGCAGCAGCCGTCTTTGTCCGGAGCGGAGGTGTCGTCCACGCACACTCCGGCCTCACACACCTGGCCGCTGCCGCACTCCGGAGTCGCGCTGCAGAACGTGTTGGGGTGGTTCGGCCGTCGCCGTCCGTGTCCTCGGCAGGACGCTGCTCTTTGCCGTCTACGCTTGGCGCCAAGCAAGGGAGCTTGCCCTCGGTTAAGCTCTATGCTAAGCCTAGGCTTATAACCAAGGAGCTAACGATGAATCCCTATTGGCAGAGCTGGATCAGCGCGAACTGGAGTGCGCTGTCCGCCGGACAGAAGCTCCGAGTTCCTAGCTGGCTGCCGCACCCCAGCCGATCGGGGCTTGAGCGGCCACCACTCGCCGAGCCCGTCGGACAGGCCGAGGACTGGGTTGTCTCGTACATGGACGGGAGTCGCATCCACGTACACGAATACAGCAATGGCTCCATGATCGTGCATCGGGATGAGACTGATCCTAAGAGGGGGCCTATGGAAGCGATGTGGCACTGGTTGACAGAGTCCACCTCAGGCAAAACAACCCTCGCCGTCGCTGGTATCATCGTCGCTGCGAAGGCCGTCAGTGCCTTGAGCGACGAGGATTGAGTGACCAAAGAAGAAATCAAGAAGGTCCGTGATGGCCTCGGTCTCACCCAAGAGCAGTTCGCTCAACTCTTGGGTGTTCATACGCTCACGGTTTCAAAGTGGGAACGGGGACTTCTATCGCCTTCTCCCTATCAGGGGTCGCTGATCAGCTCTTTCGCCAAGGCTAGGGAGCGCTCGGCAAGTACGGGTGGAGCTACGGTCGCGAAGGTACTGATGGGAGCCGGGGTCGCCGCAGCCTTGTTCTTTCTGCTGAAACACGCCTTTGACGAAGAAGAGGCGCAGCCATCTGCAAAAGGCAGGGGTCATCAGCGCTGAAGAGGATGTTCAGAATCTTTGCTGATGCAGCCGCTTGGTGCCCACTCTCATCTGCTAGACCCTCGTGCGCTTGGCACGCTTACGGTACGACTTCCTTGAGCGCCCCCCTTGCGCTGACCCGGGAGACGCGCTCGCCGTCCTGAGACGGCGTGGATCCTCTCTTCTGGCGCAGCTGGAAGACGTGAACAAGGCCACCTTGCGACTCAAGGGGGCTACCACCCAGCAGCTACCCGTCAGCGGCCCTCCTCTGAGCCGCTCCCGCGCTTCGGGCTCAGAAGAACCAGCGCCGCTTGTCGACCCTGTGGACGAACAAGGAGCGAGGGATCAGCATCAGGATGACGACGATCCCCACGAGCAACCCTGAGGCGCGGACCCAGCCCGAGCCCCACCGCATGAGCAGGAGGGGCAAGGCAAGGGCCCCCAACAGGACGGCCCAGCGCACCGCCAGGTGGGGAATGAGCCCCACCAACCCCAGGCCGCGAGACGCTCGGTCGAGGATGTAGCGCGGCCAGGAGGCTTCGACCTTCTTTCCATTCCTCCCATAGAGCTGGGAGATCACCTGGGCCCGTCGGTCCTCCTCCTCCTGTCGATGCGCCTCCCGCCTCTGCTGCTCTTGTTCGAGGGCGTGCTGCGCCTCTCTCTCCTGGGCCTCCTGCTGCTGCCAGTGCCTCTCGTTGAACGCACGCTGCTCGGGCGTCGTGAGATCGGCGCCACACACCGTGCAGCTCTGGGAATAGAGACCGTTCTCGCTCTCGCACGAAGCGCAGCGCGGGAAGCGCCGCCCCACGGAGGGCTTCTCCGCGAGCGCCAGCGGGGTCTCCCCATGCCGCTTGAAGCGCTCGACGTGCGCCTCGGGGACGAGCGTCGCATCGACCCCCTCTGCCCGGTCCGCCATGTCCTCGAAGCGGCCGCGGCTCTGCAGTTGGGGCTGCTCTCCCACCCCTTCGTTCTCACCGCGCGAGCGCTCCAGGTGCAGGAAGCGCGAGAACCGGGATGCCATCAGCGACCTCCCCTGGCAGGGGGCTTCGGCAGGCCCTCGGGCGGCCCCCCAGGAGAGGCCGGACGCGTGCGCCCCTTGGCCCACTCCCGCGACCGGGAGATCTCGTCCCTCAGGGTGACCGACAGCGGGAAGGTCTCTTGGATGGCACGCGCCAGGTGCTGCTGCCCCAGCTCCACTCCCTCGGCAAAGGCCTCGTAGAGCCCGGCGATGACCGCCTGCTCGATCTCCGCGCCGCTGAAGCCTTCGGTCATGCCCGCGAGGCCCTCGAGATCGTACGTCTTGGGATCCCGCTTCCGGCGTTGCAGGTGGATGCGGAAGATCTCTCCACGCTCAGCCCGCTCGGGCAGATCGATGAAGAAGATCTCGTCGAAGCGCCCCTTGCGCAGCAACTCTGGGGGCAGGCCTTCGATCCGGTTGGCCGTGGCCACCACGAACACGGGGGCGGTCTTCTCCTGCAGCCAGGTGAGCAGGGTGCCGAAGACGCGCGCCGTCACCCCGCTGTCCGTCGCGCCCGAGGAGGCCACTCCCGACAGCCCCTTCTCGATCTCATCCACCCACAGCACCACGGGCGCCACGCTCTCGGCCACGCGGATGGCCTTGCGCAGGTTCTCCTCCGAGGAGCCCACCAGCCCGCTGAAGATGCGCCCCATGTCCAGCCGCAGCAGTGGCAGGCTCCAGTGCGCGGAGACGGCCTTCGCGGTGAGGCTCTTGCCGCAGCCCTGCACTCCCAGCAGCAGCAGCCCTCGCGGCTCCGGCAGGCCGAACTGGCGGGCCCGTTCTCCGAAGGCGGTGTTGCGCTGGCCCAGCCAGGCCTTCAGGTTCTGCAGGCCGCCCACGTTCCCCAGGCTCTCCTCGGGCGGGTAGTACTCCAGCAGCCCGCTCTTACGGATCACCTGCCGCTTCTCGTCCTGGATGCGCTTGATGTCGTCCGCGCACAGCTTCCCGTCATGCGCGATCGCCTTGGCGAAGGCGTTCTCCGCCTCCGACAGCGTGAGCCCCAGCGCTGCCTTGATGAGCTGATCGGCGTGCTCGCGGGACAGCTCGACGGTGGCCTTGTTCCCCTTTCGCACCACCGCTACGATCTCCTTCAGGAGCGAGAGCAGATCGTTGTAGCTGGGCAGCGGCACGTCGATGACGGAGACCTCCTTCTCCAGCTCGATGGGGATGCTGAGCGCGGGAGAGAGGATGAGGACGGTGGTGAAGGTGCTCTTGAGGAAGTGGGCCAGCTCGCGCAGGGCCCGCACCACGCCCTTGTCCTCGAGGTAGGGATGGAAGTCCTTGAGCACCACCAGCGCGGGCTCGGTGAGCTTCTCGATGGCAGCCAGGGCATCGATGGGGTTGCGCGTCTCCTCGGGCACGGTGGCCGAGCGTGTGCCGCCCACATTGCGCAGACCCCGGGTGATGGACCAGTGGTAGAGCGCCTTGCTGTGCGAGCGGGCCAGCTCTCCCAGGATGGTATCGACCCGATGCTCCTCCCACGAGACGAGGTAGAGCAGCGGGTACCGAGCCCTGATGAGGATGTCGAGATCCTCCAGCCATGGCACTGCTGGAAGCCGGGGGGATGAGGGGGCTGCGCCTACCGATGCCATACCCGCACTTATAGCAGGCCCCCGGACGCTCCGTCGCTCCACGGGGGACAGACCCGCAGTGCATGAGCCCCCACTCGAAGAAACCTTTACAGACGGCGGAGACCGCGCTCCTCCTGGGCGTGGACCTCAACGCCGAGCAGGAGGCGCGGTTCAGCCGGTGAGATTGCATCTACCGCCCGACGGCGGCCGGACTACATCTGCAGGTTGAACACGGACCAGTGCCAGAACACGCCATCGCGGAAATCCGCGTAGCGAATGCGGTACTGGTTCTGAGCAAGCATCACGCCGCCCTGTTTCAAGAACGGATTCTGGTTGGTGCCGTAGGGGAAGGGATCGTTCACCACCAGCCAAAGGCGGCCAGCACGGCGCTGGTAGCCGACGATCAGCACCACGTGCTCGGCGTCGGCATTGGCGATTCGATGGTTGTAGGAGATGCCGGCAATCACGGGTTGGCCAGCATCGATATTGGCCAGCACCGCGGCCGGTGAAATCGCGCCGGCCTCGGAGTAGGTGACGGTGCGGCCAGCGGCGGCGCGTGCGTAGTTGGACAGCATCGACAGCGTGCCACGGTTGGAGCCGCTGGGCACCACACAGGCGAAGCATTCCGAACCACAGGGCGCGGACGGGTGCGAGATCCTGCCGATGATGCCGCACTGGAAGTTCCCAGCCGGATTGACGTTGGGCACGCCATAGTGCTGGAAGACCATCTCGCCCACGGCCAGCCAGCACCAGACGTGGGTCTGCTGCCGCACGGCGGCGATGTCGAGCACGCGCCCACCCGTCCCAGCAGGTACCACGTTCATCGCCTGCTCCGCGCGCACGTCCGGGGTGCGCACGGGGGCAACGCGCTTTCGCCAGGCGCCGGCGAAACGCACTTCGCCGTCCTCGACGTAGGGTGCGATCACGTAGGGCGCGAAGTCCTGAGCCGCCAGGGTGCGGACCCGCGCGGCGTGCGCGTCCAGGGTGGCGTCCGAACGCGCCTGCCAGTCGGCGCCGTCCATCCTCTCCCAGATGGCTGCGTAGCGCGTCTCGCCTCCTCGCGAGTACACACTGATGTCCACTGGCACGAATCCCAGGGGTGTCAGCCGGTCATATTGCGCTTGGTACTGGGCCGCGCTCAGGTCGCTGCGCGACTCGAACTCGACGCCGGGCCGGCGTGTCCAGAGCGCAGCGTAGCGCGGCTCACCGTCCACGGCGTAGCCCACCACCGAGGCGGGCACGTACCCCTCCTGGGTCAACTTGTCGGCCAATGCCTGGAAATGTTCGGCATCCATGTCCACGCGCACTTCCCAGGCCACGCCGACCTTGCGCTGCCAGATGGCGCCATAACGCGCGGTAGTGCCCTCGGAGTGGATGGCGAGCGAAACCGGCACGAAACCGCGCTGCTTAAGGCGTTCCAGGCGCTTCGTGAACTGGTCGAGGTTCAGGCCGAAGGAGGCCTGCCAAGCAACTTCGGGCTGTTGCACGAAGGCCGCGTGGTAGCGCACATCGTTTTCGTTGGCGACGCCGCTGATCTCGATGGGAACGTAGCCCTGCGGCGACAGGGTATCCATCGCCTCCTGCAGCGCCGCGGGCGTCAGGTTGTAGCGGGCTTCCCAGGGCTGGGCCATCGCGGACTGGTCGATAGCCAACCAGGCGGCGAAGAACGATACCCACTTCAGCAGCGCTTTCGCATTCCCGGCCATGCACCCCTCCTCTGTTGGACCCTGGCGACTTCCAACGGCTCCTCGTTTTCCCCGTAGCAGCCCTCTACTCTGCTCCCTTCTTCGCCAGAAGGGGTGACACATGATTCCGTGGCGGATTCTGTGGAAGGCCGAAGCACTGTTCATGGTGTTGCTCGTGGGGTGCAGCAGCCTCCCGAAGGTCCCCCGAGTGGAGGACACAGGCCAGGAAAGAGCCGTTGTCCACATTCCCCGTAACGCTGGCCTACAACCCGTCACGCTGGAGCAAGCAGAGTTCCAGCAGGCCATGAGGCGCCTCTCGCGCGAGGTGCGGCTGTCAGGCACTCCGCGCCAGACGGTGGAGAAGATGTTTCAGATGGATCCTCAGTTCGGCAACTACCTCTGGCTGGAGAAGGACAAGAAATTGGTGCCGCTGGGGCCGGGCGAGCCCCTGGAAGGGGCGTTGACGAACGAGGACCTGGAGACGGCGGAACGCTACCGGCTCTGGTGCCAGCGCGTTCACAACTTCTACGGCGACTGTCTCGGGGGCGCGCTGGTGGGTGGGCGATACCTGGACATGCACGGTCGCTACATCTGGGCGCTGGCCCTGAGCAAGAGCCCAGTAATCGATGAGACGAAGAAGGCGCTGAGAGAGATGGTGGAAGTCCGCGCGCTCATCAGCACAGTCCTATGGACGTTGGGTTCCATGCTGCTGATCATGGCGATCAACCCCGTGGCTCCAGCACTGGTGGCGGTAGTCGGCACGGGACTGATTCTGTATGTGGGCGTTGACACGCTCCTCAACCTCGTGACCGGCTGGAGCCAGTTGATGGAAGAGGTGAAGGTGGCGACCACCTTCGAGCGGATCCGCGAGGCAGGCGAGCGCTTCGGGAAGATCATCGGACGCGAGGCAGCCCGCGCATTCGCCATGCTGCTGATGGCGGCAATCGGCTCGACGGCGAAACTGTTCGCGGCGAAGGTGCCGACGCTGCCCGGATCGGCGCAACTGTTCGTGCAGGCAGAGGACACGGCAAAAATCTCGCTGCCCGTGTTGGGCGCGGTGGAGGAGATTGCGCTGACGGCAGAGGGCGTGAGCGTAACCGTGGCCTCCGCCGCGATGACGATGGGAGCGAGTGGAAGTGGCGGCACGAGCCCCTGCATCGAGAAGCACCACATCGCCACCATCTGCAACGACAAGTCCACCGCGCGCGGTGGACCGTGGACTCCCAGGTTCCGGGAGATCTTCGACAAGGCGGGAATGTCGATGGATGACCCGGTGAACAAGATGCCTCTGCCGGGGCACTACGGGCCACACCCCGAGCGGTATCACCAGATCGTCCTTGAGGAACTGCGAGGTGCAACGTTGACCTGTCGTAGCATTGTGGAGTGCCGGAGGGCGTTGACCGGCGCACTCCAGAAACTGGCCAAGCAGATCGCCACCCCAGGAACAGAGCTGAACCAACTCGTCACCCAGCAGCAACCGCGCTAGATCATCGCGCCCATGCCCAAGCGTTTCTTCAAGCTCGCCGACGATGTGAATGTCCCGCACCGCTGGCATCTAGCGATGCCCAGGGACCGTCAGAGCCTCAAAGTGGATGACGGGCAATTCATGCGCGGGGAACCCGTCCACATCAGGGATCGTTTGAGAATCCCCATCGAGATCGCTGGCAACCCACTAGACTTCACGGAGGCGGGGATCAGCATCCCTGTGGTTCATGTCCGGGTCGCGTCCATGTTCGCGGAATTGGCCCCTGACGACGTGCAACTCATGCCCGTGGATGTGGATGGCCATCCGGATCAATACCTCATCCTCGTAGCCACACGGCTCATCCGCTGTATCGACGAAAAGGCGTCCCGGATCGAACTCTGGACTCATGAGGACGGAGTGCCCGAAAAGGTCGGTCAGTATTTCTCGGTGCGTGACATGCGCATCGAGAAGGCGAAGGTGCAAAGCGCCAAGGTGTTCCGTTGCGAGGGATGGATGGGCCCGCTGATCGTCTCCGGGGAGATCAAGGACGCCTTGGATCGCATAGGGGCCACAGGCACTAGGTTCGAGGAGGTCTAACCACGCCCGCGGGGTGTCCGCGGACGTGGCCTGACGCTACTGTCCGCTCAGCGGTAATCCCACTTCTGGTTCGCGCCGCCGTTGCACTCCCAGATGTGCAGCCGGGCGCCGCTCGCCGAGTTCCAGTCCTTGATGTCGACGCACTTGTTAGCAAGCACGCTGACCAGGTCCCCTGCCCCACTCAGCACGAACTGCTGGGCCGCGTTGCCATTGCAGTTGGCGAGCTGGATGGCCGCTCCGTTGGCGGTCGACGCCCAGGCCACGTCCATGCACTTGCCTCCCGCCTGGAGCGTGCCGTTGATGAAGGTCCACTTCTGCGCGCCGGTGCCGTTGCAGTCCCACATCTGGAGCTGCACGCCATCGGAGAAGTTCGAGTTGGGAACGTCGATGCACTTGCCATTCCAGCGCGAGATGAACGACGCCCCTCCGCCTCCACCGCCGCTCGTCCTCAGCGTCAGGCCATAGGTGCTCAGGATGGGATTGATGGGCTGGTAGAACGTCTGCGGAGGATTGCCGTTGGCGCACGTCCCCGCCACGCCGGAAGTCACGCCCTGGGCCTGATTGCCGGAGATGACCGCTCCACCGGAGTCGCCTCCGTCGGCACAGGCGTTGGTCTTGTGAAGACCGTAGACGGGGCCCACGGAGTAGTTGACCGTCACGTTCTTCGCCTCGAGCGTCCCACACCGCCAGCCGGTGGTGTAGCCGGAGCGACAGATGGAGGCGCCCACCGGAGCCTCCTGCGAGCCGGCGACCGTCACGTTGCCGCCGTTGTAGTTGTAGACCCAGGGCTGGGGAGTCCAGGAGCCGTTGGTCGCCACCCAGCCGAAGTCATTGCCAGGGAAGACGGAGGCCCGGATGGTCCCCATCGCCACGCCGTTGAACCCGGTGGTGGTGGTGCCCGCCCCGCCACAGTGTCCCGCGGTGACGAACCCCCCGTTGACGGAGAAGCCCACCGAGCAGCGGTAGTTGGTGAAGTAGTACGGGTCACCGCCACGCACGTCATAGGCGGGCTGGGGCGCCTGCGTGGAGTGTACAACGCGGATGCTGCCGTCGCGCGCGCCGCTGCTGCGGGCGATGAAGGCGTCGGTGCGGAGCTTCGACTGACTGGCGGTGTCCGCATGGACGACGACGGTGTTGGTGGCGGGGTCAACGTGCCACGAGTGGATGGCGGGAGAGAGCTCCTGGACATTGCGGTCCAGCTCCGCCTTCACCCGCTCCAGCTGCTCCTGACTCCGCTTCACGAGTTGGGGCCGCGCACCGGCGAGGCGGACACGCGCGGCGCTGGCCTCGTCGGTGACCGCGACGATGAGCTGGCTGCCGGACGCATCGAGCCAGGCGCCGCCAAACTTCGCGCCGAGTTGCTCACGCAGCGTCTTCTCGAGCTGAGGAGCCTTCGCCTCGAACGCGAGCCGGCGGTGGACCTGCTCCTCGGTGAGGCCCAGGTCGCGCCGCATCGCGGAGACGAGCTCCGACGACACGTCCCGCACGGACACGGTTTCCTGGGGAGCGGCCTCGGCGGAGGTGGGAGTGCCGACCAGCGTGGCGATTCCGGCGAACATCGCCGTGGTGGCGGAGAGCCAATCAAACTTTCGGTTCATGGGAATGGAAGGAGTTGGGTCCACGGCAGAGGCGGATGCGAACGCCAGGGCGGAGGTGTCCCTGCGCGTGGAGGTTGGGATGTCCCCGACGTTTCGCGGGTGTCCCAGAGCACAGGCTATGCCAGCGCTTTCAAGAGCCTTCCAGGTAAGCTCTCAGAGCAAGCATTCCCACGTACGAGGGATTTCCCTCTTCCCTGCCTGGTAACAGGAGTGATCAGGTGATCACTCTTGTTACCACCGTGCGCTCGCTCAGCGGCCCTTGTAGGCGGGCTTGCGCTTCTCGGCGAAGGCGCGCAGGCCCTCCAGCCGATCCTCCGTCTTGAGGACCTCTTCGTACTTGCGCAGCTCCAGCGCCAGCGCGTCGTCCAGCTCCAGCCCCGTGCCCTCGTCGATGGCGTGCTTGGCGGTGGCCACGGCGATGGGCGCGTTCTCCACGATGGCCTCCGCCAGCGAGAAGGCCATCTCCAGCAGGTGTCCCTCCGGAGCCAGCCGGTTCACCAGGCCGATGCTGAACGCCTCCGCCGCGTTGGTGCGCCGGCCGGTGAGGATCAGGTCCTTGGCGCGTCCCGGGCCGATCAGCCGGGCGAGCCGCTGCGTTCCACCACCGCCGGGGATGATGCCGAGCTTCACCTCGGTAAGGCCCAGCTCCGCGGCGGGCGCCGCCACCCGCAAGTCACACGAGAGCGCCAGCTCGGTGCCTCCGCCGAAGGCCGCCCCGTTGATGGCGGCGATGAAGATGCAGTCGCTCTTTTCGATGGCGCGGAAGGTCTGCCGCAGCCCATCCAGGAAGGCGCGTACCTCCGGCTCGCTCATGGTGGCGCGCTCCTTGAGGTCCGCGCCGGCGCAGAAAGCCTTGTCCCCGGCGCCGGTGATGATGACCGCCCGGACCTGTCGGCCCGAGGAGACGCGCGTCACCATCTCCCCGAGCTCCCGGAGCATGGCCCGGCTGATCGCGTTGCGACGGTCCTCCCCGTCGATGGTCCAGATCTCGATGGCTCCCCGTGCGTCGACCTTGAATTCCGGCATGTTGGCTCCCCTTCCAGGCCCTGGGTCGGGCCGCCGCTGTCCGAGGCAGCCTGCGGCGTTCGCGCCAACCTGGCAAGGTCGAAGCGGTTAGAGTGAGAGGGTATGCGCACCGCGTCGAGACACCTGCCCCGCCTGGCTCCCTGGCTGCTGATCCTGGGAGCCCTGCTCCCCCTCGTGGCCCTGGCCCGCAGCGGCGGTGGAGAGCACTACACCAGCGGCGACAGGGACTCGGGAGGCGGGGGAGATGGCGTCGATCTCTACCTCCTCTTCCGGCTCCTGGAGCTGGTCATCCGCTACCCCAAGGTGGGGATCCCGCTGCTGCTCATCGGCGGCCTCGTCTACTACTTCTACAACCGGAACGTTCACCCCACGGGGGCGACCCGGCGCGCCCTCCAGCGGCGCGAGGCCGACCAGCGCACCCAGGTCTCCGAGCAGGACGTCCAGGGCTGGGTCCGGGCGCTGAAGAGCAAGGACCCCCAGTTCGAGCCCCAGGTCATGCTCGACAAGGTGCGCCAGCTCTTCCCTGCCCTGCAGGAGGCCTGGTTCAAGAGGGAGCTCACCCCGGTGCGCCCGTTCCTCTCGGACGCCACGTATCAGCGCTTCAACGTGCAGTTGCGGCTCATGAACGACCAGGGTGTGCGGGACGCCATCGCCGACATCCGGCTGCTGGGCGTGCAGATCATCGGGCTTCAGCAGAGCGAGTGGTTCGACAGCCTCCACGTCCGCGTGCGCGCCGAGATGCGCGACACGGATGTCCCCGCGAGCCACTCGGATGAACAGGCCCGCGCCGCCGCGCAGAAGGCGCCCCCCGAGGCCTTCACGGAGGTGTGGACCTTCGTGCGCAAGCCCGGCGTGCAGACGCGGATCGGCCAGGACCTGTACCAGGGCAAGTGCCCCAACTGCGGGGCGCCCTATAAAGGAGGGGCCGCGAACGTCTGCGAGTACTGCGGCGCCATCGTCAACTCGGGCAACTACGACTGGACGCTCTCGGAGATCACCCAGGGCAGCGAGTTCAACCGCTACGAGCCCGCGGTGCAGGGGCTGCGCGAGGCGCGTCAGGCGGATCCGGCGCTCAACCTGGAGGTCCTCGAGGACCGTGCCTCGCTGCTGTTCTGGAAGTGGATCGACGCGCAGAGCCGGGGCGATGCGAAGTGGATGGCCCAGGTGGCGCGCGACGAGCTGAGCGCCCAGCTGGGTGAGGAACTGGAAGCGCTGCGTCAGCAGGGCAAGCGCCGCCTCATCCTGGAGTGCGCCGTAGGCGCCGTGAACACCCGGGCCTTCGAGGTTCACCCCGAGGGCTACGATCAGGCCTACGTGGAGATCCGCTGGAGCGCGCGCATGGGCCTGGCCCCCGCGGGCGGGCGTCCTCCGCAGCTTCCCACGGTGCCTCAGCGCTGGGTCTTCACGCTGACGCGCAAGCACGGCGCGAAGACGAACACGGGCAACGGCATGGCCACCGATCGCTGCCCCCAGTGCAACGCGCCCCTGACCAGTACGGGCGCCAATACCTGCACCTACTGCGGCGCGCAGCTCAGCAGCGGCGAGCAGGACTGGGTGCTCGCCTCCGCCTCGCTCTATGAGACGTGGAGCGCGCGCGGGCGTGTGCCCTCCCCGGCCATGAGCCGTCCGGTGGACGCCAGCCCGGTGCCCACCGGCCCGGTCCAGGCCACCGGGACGGACACGGTGATGGACCTCCAGGAGCGCGAGCGGATGCTCTACATGATGGCCGCCATCGCCGCCGCGGACGGGACGGTGGACGCCGGCGAGCGCAAGCTGCTCAAGCTGTGCGCCACGCGCTGGAACGTGTCCTGGCAGAACGTGGAGATGGCGCTGGGCGCGGGGCCTCAGCTCTTCAACCGGCTGATCCCCCGGGGCAGCCCTGAGGCCTCCGTCTTCCTCCGCCACCTGGTGGAGATGGCGATGGTGGACGGACGCGTGGACCGCAAGGAGCGACGCCTGCTGGAGGCTGCCGCCGCGCACCTCAACGTCCTGCCCCAGCTCGAGTCGATGCTCGGGCGACAATGAGCTCGTACCTTCACCCAGGGCGCCCTCCCTCCCCCTACTGACTACCTATACCCCCCTCGGATGGGGCTACGGGGCTCTAGACTTGTAAGATTTTACTTATTGGATAGACCTGTAAAACGAGACAACCCCTTCCCGCCCCCCTGATCCGTTCCTAGGTTGGAATTGCGCGAGGCTGACACCTGGCCCGTCCGCGCTGAAAGGGAGGGCGTACCATGCGGAAGCGTTTGGGTGCGGTGCTGCTCCTGGCCTTGAGTGCGTGTGGGCCTGGTGAAGAGTGGGCTGGGCAGCCGGGAGACCCGATGAACGGGCTCGAGCAGCCCATCGTCGTGGACAACGGACTCTCGGCCAACGGGCTCTCGGCCAACGGCTTGTCGGCCAACGGCTTGTCGGCCAACGGCTTGTCGCTTCGCGTCCTGTCGTCGCACACCTTCCGGAACTGGTTCGACGCAGATCCGGTGCTGCGCGAGGAGTTCATGCGCTACGTCATCCGGTGCGCGGCGCCGCAGGGCTTCACGCGGAGCTTCACCAGCCACGTCGCGAACGTCACGTACACGTGGGTGGGACAGCTGGGCCTGGCGCCCGGCTGGGCCGCGGGGGCGCCTCCCACGATCGCGGAGCAGCAGGTGGTGTCCGCGTGCCTGGCGGCCCACGTGAACACGCACGGCGTGAATGTGCCGATCTCGGTGCTGGGGCTGAAGGGCAACGGTACCCCGCTGCCCATCGAGCCGAACGAGCTGAGCACCTTCAGCGAGACGGAGGCCTGCTTCTTCGGCAACCTCTTCAATGGGGACGGCCTCTTCGCCGGCAACGATCGCAACAGCCTGAGCGCGGTGGAGAGCACCTCGCGGGCTTGCGCGTTGTCGCCCACGCTGAGTGGGACCGATCCAGCGTGTCCGCCGGTGACGCGCGTGGGCTCGTGCCAGGCGCTCAACTGCGAGATGGATCCGGAGTCGAGGTACTACAAGCGCTGCACCTACAACGGCAAGGTGTACCGGCCGATCACCACTCGCATCCGCCCGCAGGACATCTACAGCTGCGGAGACGGCGTCTGCCAGATCACCGAGCAGTGCGGTACGGGCACCACGGCGACCAGCTGCCAGGCCGACTGCGGCCTCTGCCCATAGACGCGATGCCTACCTCTTGCGTGGGCTGGGGGTGGGAACATCCAGGGCCGCCAGCTCGACGATGAGCTCATCCCGAGGGACCGTGCCGCGCCGCTCGTGCCGGTCCTCGGCGTAGTGGTACGTGACGCGAACGCGCCGGGTGCCCGCGGGCAGCACCACGCGCGTGGGCTCGAAGGGCATCAAGGACGTGTTCCCGGTCCGTCGCACCTGGAAGGTCCCCTCCTCCGTGGCGGTGATCTCGAAGGTCTGTCCGAAGCGCGCGGCGGGTTTGTCATCGGCCCACAGCGTCATGTGGCGGAACACATCCCCCGTGGGGAAGGCGTGCCCGACTCCCTTGGATTCGAGGACCGCGATGAGCTGCCCACGCACCTGCTCCAGCCGCACGGAGAGCGCGCCCCGGAGGAAGGCCAGGTCATACGCTCCTCGGAACGCATGCGACTTCCCAGGCATGTGGCAGCTCTGGCACGTGCCCTGTCCACCGCGCGCCTGCCAGTCGCGCCACTCGGTCCAGGTCGTCTGCATCTTCTCGTCGGTGAGCGAGGACTTCCCGTCCACCACCTCGTGGCCGAGGAACTCGTGGCAGTTCGCACAGAAGAATGGGTCGGCGAGCTTCGGCTCGGAGCGCAGGGGGTGGTCCGCCTCCGGAGGCTTGGGGTTGGCCGTCATCACCACGCCGTCACGCACGTGGCACGTCACACAGGTGATGCCCTCGTGGGCCAGCGAGGCCCGGGGCACCGAGGCCAGGTTGCGATCACGAACCAGCGCCGAGCGCCGTCGCAGCGCCGCTTTCGCCTGCTCCTCCAGCGGGGCATGGCAGTACACGCAGCGCGGGTGGGGCTCGGCCGCGAAGCCATCGAGGAACACGGCGTTGTCGAGGCTCTGCCGGTGGCGCGACTGGCTCCAGGCCTCGAAGACCTCGGTGTGGCACGGCTCGCACGTCTCCGCCGAGGCGCCGGCCACGCGGACCGGCTCCAGGAAGCTCCCGAAGTCCCACGGCGAGGGGGACTCGGCGCCCGCCGCCGTGGCGAGCACGAGCGCCAGGAGTACCCCCCACCTCATGAGCGCGACACGGCCTCGAGCGTCATCTTCTGCACCGAGATCCCCGACGTGGAGCCCTCGTCGTCGTACTCGTTCAGGCGGTCCACCACTTCGGTGCTCTCGAGGCGGGACACCTTGCCGTTGGTGTACGCGGGCACCGTCACGCCCACGGACACGGTCGTCCCGCCCATCTCGTCCTCGATGCTCTCCAGCGTCACCATGCGCTGGAGCTTGCCGCCCTCCAGCAGCGCGATGGCATGGGTGGTGATGGTGGCGGTGGTGCGCTCGGCGATGATGTGCGTCTGGGTGAAGTACACCTTCTTCACATCGGCGGATGAGCCCTCGAGCAGCAGCAGGTTCGAGAGCACCTTGCCCTGATAGTAGCCCTCGTCATCGTTCATCTTCGGCTTGAGCGAGCCGCGCCCCTTGGCCTCGAAGAGCGTGGCCTCGTTCAGGTTGAACAGCGGGGTCATCAGGTTGGAGAACTGGAAGTTCTCGGGCATGACGGCGCGGCCCTTCTGGGTGAGCGAGTACCACTTGCCGTCCTTGGGCGGAGCGGCGGCAAGCGTGTCGAGCTCCTTGATCAGGGCCTTGTCCGCATCGCTCAGGGGCCCGGCGATGCTCCCCTTCTTGATCTGCTCCTTGAGCGGGACGAAGTCCTTCGCGGGGATGCCCTTCTCGGCGTAGCCGTCCTTGTCCTCATCGACCATCTGCGAGTAGCGCTTGGAGATCAGCTTCGAGTCGTCCCACTTGGACTCGAAGGTGGTGGAGGCGAAGGGGTAGGTCTTCGGCAGGCTGGCGAAGTACTTGGCGGCATCGAGGCGCTCCTTCTTCCACTGGAGCATCGCCGCGCGCTTCCCCTTCTCGACGGCGGCGTTGTACGGCACCTCGCTGTCGACGAAGACCTGGACGTCGGAGACGCAGGTGTCCTTGTACTTCGAGCCCGCGTGGACGCTGTCGATGGTGAGCGTCACCTCGGACACGGCGCCCGTGACGGGGATCTCGAAGGACTGGGGCCCCAGCTTGCGCTCCAGGGTGAGCTGCTTCTTGGCGGACTCGGCGCCGCCGGGGCCGCGCACGGTGACGGTGAGCTGCTTGGGCGCGGCGTTGGCGGTCAGCAGCCCTTGGGACTTCTGGTAGCCGTTGAAGAGCACGAGGCGGATGGCGCGCGCCGACTTGAGATCCGAGACGGGGATGGTCAGCGACTCACCGATGCCGTCCCCCTCGGCGCCCTCGACCCAGGCGGTCTTCGGATCGTCATCGAGCACGTAGCTGGGGTGGTAGTTCTCCTCGTACTTGTTCCAGTTGCTCTTGAGGAAGCTGGAGGCCGTGGCCTGGTCGGAGTGCAGGCGCTGAAAGTCGCCGGCGGCGGCGAGGGACGGGAGCAGGACAGCGAGCAGGACGGGCCGCATGGGGTGCCTTGCGTGTCGGGTGGAGGACGGAAGGCTAGCACGCCCCGAGTGTGGAGGGATTCGCTTGACCTCCGGGCGCGCACCGAACACTCATCCCGCCGCATTCCAAACAAGGAGCATGACGCAATGCGAGTCCTGAGCGTGCTGGTGGGGCTGATGGCGATGACGGCGGTGGCCAAGCCCGTGCAGAAGCCGGTGAAGTACGAGCTGGAGGGGACGAAGCTCGAGGGCGTGTTGATCTACGACGACGCGGTGAAGACGTCCCGTCCCGGCCTGGTGCTGGTGCCCAACTGGCTGGGCATCAACGCGCCCAACCTGAAGCAGGCCGAGGAGATCGCTGGCAAGAGCTACATCCTCTTCGTCGCCGACATGTACGGCCAGACGGTGCGGCCCAAGAACACGGATGAGGCGGGCAAGGTCTCCGGCGCGGTGAAGGGCGATCGCAAGCTCATGCGGGCGCGGGTGAACAAGGCGCTGGAGGTGCTGCGCGGCGAGGGCAAGGCCGCGGGCCTCGACGCCAAGAAGCTGGGGGCCATCGGGTTCTGCTTCGGCGGCACCAGCGTGCTGGAGCTGGCGCGCAGCGGCTCGGACGTGGCCGGGGTGGTGTCCTTCCACGGCGGCCTGGACGCGCCCATGGCGGCGGACGCCAAGGGCATCACCGCCAAGGTGCTCGCGCTGCACGGCGCCGAGGATCCATACGTCCCCGCCGCCGAGGTGACGGGCTTCCAGGAGGAGATGCGCAAGGCGAAGGCGGACTGGCAGCTCGTGTCCTACGGCAACGCGGTCCACAGCTTCACCGACGTGGACGCCAATGTGCCCGGCCAGTTCCAGTACAACCCCAAGGTGGCCAAGCGCTCCTACAAGGCGATGAACGACTTCTTCGCCGAGGCCTTCGGGGGCTGAGCGGGCTCAGGGACAAGATTCGTCGCCAGTGCCCGCAAATGTCGTCACTCGGAGTCTCATTGGAGCGCACAGGCTCCTGATTTCGCGGACTTGCACGGGTGACAGGGGTTGGCACGTGGAGTGCCTTGGGGGAACGCGCTACGCGAACCCCTACCCCACGGAGCGCAGATGACGAAGCATGTCCGATGCCGCGGCTTCACCCTCGCCGAAGTGCTGATCGTGGTGGCCATGAGCAGTGTCCTGGCCGCCATCAGCCTGCCGAACTTCTTCCGAGCCGAGAAGCGTGCCCGTGCGTTCGAGGCGATCAAGAACCTCAAGGGCCTGCACGCGAGCATGAGCATGCAGCAGCTCAAGCCCACCTCCATCCACGTGCCGGGCTTCGATCCGAAGCGGCGCAACCGCTACAGCTACCACCTCTCCAGTACGTGCGCGGCCTACGAGGATCGCAGCGCGCAGTATGCGGTCGTGAACGCGATGGACGAGTGCATCGGGGTGGACACGTTCCACCATACCGGCTTCCCCAACACCTTCGCGCCCATGCCCATTGCCGCCGTCACCTGGGAGCATGACGCCATCGTGAACGGTATGGGCACCGAGCCGGGCGTCTTCGGATCGGACACGAACTGGGACTACCTCGCAGCGGCCGCCGGAGATCTGGACGACAACCCGATCGACTGGGCCGACACCTGGATCATCTCCTCCGCGGACGGCGAGATGTATGGGCTCTGCACGGACGGCAACTCGCCCCCCGATCTGGTCCCCGCGGGAGAGCCGTACCAGACCAACGCCGACAACGGGTGCCACTGAGCCCGCTCAGCGCGGGGCGCTCTGGGCGTGAGCCCGGCGCGCCCGCTTCTCGCGCTCGCCCAGCGCCGCCTGCAGGAACTTGCCGGCGAGCTTGCGGCCGATGAGCTCCTGGGCCAGCTCGCCCGCCTCGACGAGCTTGTCCATGTTGATGCCCGTCTCCACGCCCATGCCGTGGAACATGAAGACGGCATCCTCCGTGGCGAGGTTGCCCGCCGCGCCCGGAGCGTAGGGGCAGCCGCCCAGCCCGCCGATGCTGGCGTCGAACGTGGTGACGCCCGCCGACAGGCCCACCAGCGCGTTGGCCAGCGCCGTGCCGCGCGTGTCGTGCATGTGCAGCGCCAGCTTCTCCACGGGGATGTACTTGAGCAGCCCGGAGAGGATCTCCTCGGTCTGCCGGGGCGTGCCCACGCCGATCGTGTCCCCCAGGCTGAGCTGGTAGATGCCCATGTCCACCAGCTTGCGGCAGACGTCGACCACCCGCTCCACCGGCACGTGGCCCTCGTACGGGCAGCCCCACACCGTGGACAGGTAGCCGCGCACGCGCATCCCCGCCTGGGTGGCCGCCGTCACCACCTCGCGCGAGGACTCGATCGCCTCGGCGATCGTCTTGTTGATGTTCTTCTTGGAGTGGGCCTCGGAGGCGGAGATGAAGATCGCCGCCTCTTGAAGGCCGGCCTCTCGTGCCCGCTGCAGGCCCTTGAGGTTGGGCACCAGCGCGGAGAACACGACGCCCTCCTTGCGGCCGACCAGGCGCAAGAGCTCCTCGGCGTCCGCGAGCTGGGGGATCCACTTGGGTGACACGAACGACGTCACCTCGATGCGCTTCTCGCCCGAGGCGACCAGCGCTTCGATCAGGCGCGCCTTGTCCCGGGTGGGCAGCGTGCGCAGCTCGTTCTGCAAGCCATCCCGAGGGCCGACCTCGTAGACGTCGACCTTCCGGGGGAGGCTGCCGAGCCAGGCGCTTATGCGCGATTGGGAATGTTCGTTCGAATCCACTTGACGATGTCCTGCGTCGAGCTCCCCGGGGTGAAGATCTCCGTCACCCCCAGGCCCTTGAGTTTGGGAATGTCGTCGTCCGGGATGATGCCTCCGCCGAACACCCGGATGTCCTCGGCCTTGCTGCCCTTGAGCAGGTCGATGACGGCGGGAAAGAGCGTCATGTGCGCGCCGGACATGATGGACATGCCGATCGCGTCGACGTCCTCCTGGATGGCGGCGTTGACGATCATCTCGGGCGTCTGGTGCAGCCCTGTGTAGATGACCTCCATACCCGCGTCGCGCAAGGCCCGCGCGATGATCTTCGCACCGCGGTCGTGCCCATCCAGGCCCGGCTTGGCCACCAGAATTCGAAGCTTCCTCTCAACCATGTCGCAGCTCAGCTCCCACGATGAGGTCCGTCGAGGCGGACGATAGCGGCTCGCCTGCCAGGCCGCCGTGTACCCACTTCGGCGCGAGGCCCGTCGATTCCAACAGTTGGACCAATTCCGCAAGAGGATAGTAACGGATGGCGTAAGCCCCTGATAGCACTCGCCCATCTGGCAGTGTGAGCTGGCGGCGGCCGTGGTCCCGGCCGGTAGCGGAATCGAAGCGGCTCTCCTCCTCCAACTGGCTGCCATCGGGCAGGGAACGCTGGAAGGCGGCGCTTGGCTGCTCGCTCAGTCGCTCGTAGGGGACGGTCTGGAGGACCAGGAGTCCTCCGGGCTTCAGACACCGAGCGATCTCCTGGAGGATGACGCGGTGCTCCATGTCCGAGAAGGCGAAGAGCGTTGAGTACCAGGCATAAGCGCCGGCCAACGAGCGAGGCTGGAACGGGAGGGCGCGGAGGTCCCCCCGGACGGCGGGAAAACCGGGGGCTCGGTGGGACAGGGAGTACGCGTCGAGCTCGAGGCCGATGACGCGCCCGGCCAAGGGCCCGGAGGTATTCAGGGGAGCGGCGTGGCGACCGTGTCCGCAGCCGAGATCGACGATGGGACCGGAGGGGGCGAGGCCCGAGAAACAACGCTGCAGGTAGGCTACCTCGCGCGTCGTCACCTCGGGGGCGAGGAAGGGCAGCGTGCTGCGCAGGTACAGCTCACCGAAGAAGCTCACGGGGCCTGGGAGGGGTTCGAGGGGAGTCCAGGAGTCATCATAAGTCGTTAGAGTCTAGAGGTATGGCTGGCTCGCCCCTGCTGCGCACGAGTGAGAAGTGTCCGGTCGAGTTCGATCCCGGGCTCACGGATCGCACCTGCTCGCTCCAGCCGGTGGAGGGAGTGCCGGGAGCGTACCTGTTGGCGCCGGTGCTCTCGCGAGAGGAGTGCGAGCAGCTGATCGCGGCCACGGAGGCGCTGGGGTACGCGCCGAAGAA
Organism: Hyalangium ruber; assembly: GCF_034259325.1. Classification (NCBI taxonomy): domain Bacteria; kingdom Pseudomonadati; phylum Myxococcota; class Myxococcia; order Myxococcales; family Archangiaceae; genus Hyalangium; species Hyalangium rubrum. The sequence continues at coordinate 24,567 of NZ_JAXIVS010000024.1, forward strand.
GAGCCGGCGTTCGGGGCCCCCCATCCGGACGAACATGCGGTTGCTGTACGAGGCGCACCCGGAGCTGGTCTCCACGCTGGCGTCGCGGATGCGGCCTCACCTGGAGTCGATCGACGTGAGCGCGGCGGGCAGGTGGCGGTTGTTGGAGGGCAGCCGCTTTCCGAACGAGCGCTGGAGGATGAACCGCTACTCGGAGGGCGAAGAGTTCTTCCCGCACTTCGACACGGGGTACGAGTTGGGGCGGGACAGCCGCTCGCTGCTGAGCGTCATCCTCTATCTGAACGAGGACTTCGAGGAGGGAGACACGGTCTTCTTCCCGGGGGGACAGACGCGGGACAACATGCTGCCGGGGGACGAGGATGCACGGGAGGTGCGCGTCCGGCCGGCGGCGGGAACGGCGCTGGTGTTCCACCATTACGGACCGCTGAGCCCGAGGCACTCGGGGCTCTCTCCGGTGCGGTGCCAGCGGCCGAAGTACATCATCCGCACGGACATCTTCTACGAGCGGGAGCCGGTGCCCGCGAGCGCCACGCTCTTCGGGCGCAGTCCGGAGATGCACCGGTGCGTGGTGCTGCTGGGGCCTCCGGGCGCGGGGAAGAGCACCCAGCTTCGCCAGGTCTCGGAGGCGCTGGGGTTCACGGGGCTGGACTTCGGGCACTGCGTCCGGCGCGAGTTGGCACAGGGCACGGAGCTGGGCGCGCGCATCCAGGAGTTCCGGAGGAAGCGAACGGCGCTGCAGGATGCGGCCTTCGGAGCGACAGGGGCCCAGCGGAGACCGGGCGGGTGGCTGCCGGATGCCCTGGGCCTGGAGATGGTCGAGAAGCAGATCGAGGGCCTCGGTCTCTCACGCGGGGTGCTGATCGACGGCTTCCCGCGCATGCGCTCCCAGTCCAACTTCCTGGAGGGCAGCCGCTGGCTGTTGCTCGCGGCGGTGTACCTGCGCGTAGACGAGCGCGTGCGGGAGGAGCGCCTGCAGGGGCGAACCATCGATCCGGCCACGGGACAACCCTTCCATGCGAAGCACGCGCCATCGAGCCAGCCGGCACAGGCCGTCAAGCGGCCCGAGGACGCGCCGGAGTCAGTGAACGCGCGAATGGTGGACTGGGAGCGGGACACGGTGCCGCTCCTGGAGCACTACGCCAAGCGCGGGGTGGCGGTGGAGGTGGACGCCAACGGGCCGCCCGAAGAGGTAACGCGCGCCATCCTCCATGCTTTGTCTCGGAGGCTCCTGGAAGAAGCCACTCCCCTCTTCCCCCCTGCCCTGTCCGAGCTGTTGGCCAACGCGACAAGCGACGGAGTGAACCGCGCATCCCGCCCGGACTCCCTGGTGTTCCGGTACGAGCCCCCATCCGGGCCCGCGCTCTACCTCAAGCTGGCACCCCCCTGGGGAGCACCGCTGAGCACCGAAGCCCGCTTCCTCCAGTCCGCGAGCGCCCGTCGACTCGGGCTGAGCGTGCCCACCTGCCGAGGCCTCTTCACGATCGGAGGGGACGTGACGGCCTTCGTCACCGAGGAACTCCCCGGGACCTCCGCCAAGCGCGCCGCTCAGGCGTTCACCCAGGACACAGAGCGCGACGCGCTCGTGCGCAATCTGGCTTGGGCACTGGGACAGTTCCACGCGCTACCGGTGACCGAGGGGCTTACCGACCATTCCATAGCGGCCCTGCTGCGACGCGCGCGGGAGCGCCTCACCCGAGGCGAGGTGCCGCTGCGCAATTTCACCGCCAAGTATGGCCTCACCCTGAACAACACCGCCGAACTCACCCAGGAACTCGAGCGCATCGAGAGCGCTGCGCGGGCACTGCCAGAGGGGCCACGAGTATTCCTCCACGGAGATCCCTGCCTGCCCAACTTCCGGGTGGATGACCGCGGCGCGTTCATCGGAGCCCTGGATCTCTCAGGGGTCAGCTTAGGGGACCGTTATTGGGACATCGCCCTGGCCCACTGGTCCGTGCAGCACAACCTGGGTGCGCCGTGGGCGGAACGCTTCCTCGAAGTCGCCAGTCAGGGCGCCATCGACCGGGAGCGTCTGAAGTTCTTCACCGATCTCCGCAGGTTCCTGGTGTGAGCCCTTCCCACGAGCCCATCCGCCATATCGCGATCATCGGCCTGGGCTGGCACGCCCGCCGCGTCTACTACCCATGGCTGGAGGAAGCCGCGCTCCAGGGACGCCTGCGCATCAGCGCGGTGGTGGACTTGCACGACAACAGCACTGCGGTGCAAGGCTTCCTCGACCAGCGCCGGGTGACGCCGGACCAACTCCTCCTGACAGAGCCCAGCACCGAGCCCGGGCGCCTGCCCGAAACGGTCACCGCGCAGCTCGCCACGCTAAGGTCCGCCGGGAAGCTGGACGGAGTGGTGATCTCCACCGAGCCCCGAGCGCATAAGGGCTACGTGCTGTGGGCGCTGAGCAACGACGTCCATGTGCTGTTGGACAAGCCCATCACGGCTCCGGCCACCGCCACGAACACAGCGGAGGTCGCCCAGGAACTGTGGAGTGACTTCGAGGACATCTCCCGAGCGCTGGCGGCCTCGAAGGCGCGACTCGTGGTGCAGGCCCAGCGCCGGGTGCATCCGGGCTACACCTTCATCAAGCGCTACCTGGACGGCTTCCTCCAGGAGTTCGGAGTGCCGATCTCCTTCCTGGACAGCTACCACGCCGACGGCATGTGGGTGATGCCGGACGAGTGGGACCGCGAGCACCACGCCTACAAGTACCGAACCGGCAAGCTGTTGCATTCGGGCTACCACTTCGTGGACCTGGCCTCCTGGCTGTTGGAGAGCAACGACCGCCTGAGCTCCGCGCCAAGCTCCCTGGAGTTCCAGGTCCAGACGTTCCAGCCGAGTGACTTCCTGGCGCTGCTGGACGGTCGCTACGAGCGACTGTTCGGAGCAGGGAGCGCGCCCAAGCCGGTCCCATCCGTCGAGAACCACGGGGAGATGGACCTGATGCTTATGGGACGCATCCTCTCGGAGGGGCACGTCCGCACCCTGCTCTCCCTCCAGTTGTTGCAGAACTCCTTCTCCCGCCGCGCATCACCGGCTCCACCCGTCGACCTCTACAAGGGAGCCGGGAGAGTGCGGCACGAGCGACTGAACCTGCAAGTGGGGCCGTTGCTCAACCTCCAGGTCCATTCCTACCAGGCCTACGAGGTACGGGACCGACGGGAGCAATTTCCCTACGGCCCGGGGCACCTCGACCACTTCGACGTCCACGTGTTCCGAAACTCGGACGTGGTGGGAGGCACCAGCTTCGAGAAGCTCGAGTTCGGCAAAGCGGCCCAGCGCCAGGGCCATAATGAGCAGGCGCGCATGGACCTGCTGGAGACGTTCGTGGAAGGGCGTCCGAGCGGCTCCGAGCTGGAAGACCACCGCCGGACCAACCTCTGGCTCTCCCGCATCTACCAGGCCATCCACGGGCGGCAGACCGAGGCGCTCTCGGTCTGCACCCTGCCCTGGAAGGACTGAGCCCCTCGGTGGGGCACTGAGCAAACCTGTCTGACAACCAGACAGGTTTAGCTGAAGTGCGCCCGAAGGAGCCTAGAACGCCCCGCCTTCGCGGTACTGGCCCCAGACCTTGCGGAACACGTCGCAGATCTCGCCCAGCGTGGCGTAGGCCTTCACCGCCTCGAGCACCGGCGGCATCATGTTGTCGGTGCCCCGCGCCGCCGCTTCCACCTTCGCCAGCGCCGCCTGCACCGCCTCGTTGTTCCGCTCCGCCTTCACCTGCGCCAGGCGCGCCTTCTGCTCCTCGGCCACCTTGTCGTCGATGTGCAGCAGCTCGATCGGCGCGTCCTTCTCCGACTTGAACGCGTTCACGCCCACGATCAGCCGATCGCCCTGCTCCACCTCGCGCTGGAAGCGGTAGGCGCTCTCGCCGATCTCCTTCTGCGGGTACTGCTCCTCCACCGCGCGGATGATGCCGCCCATCTCGTCGATGCGGCGGATGTACTCCATCGCCCGCTTCTCCATCTCGTCGGTGAGGTACTCCACGTAGTAGCTGCCCGCCAGCGGGTCCACCACCCGGTCCACTCCCGACTCGTGCGCGATCAGCTGCTGCGTGCGCAGCGCGATCGTCACCGACTCCTCCGTCGGCAGCGCGTACGTCTCATCCAGCGAGTTGGTGTGCAGCGACTGCGTGCCGCCCAGCACCGCCGCCATCGCCTGCAGCGCCGTGCGCACCACGTTGTTGTACGGCTGCTGCGCCGTCAGCGACACGCCCGCCGTCTGCGCGTGCGTCTTGAGCTGCCACGAGCGCGGGTTCTTCGCCCCGAACCGGTAGCGCAGCACGTTCGCCCAGATGCGCCGCGCGGCGCGGAACTTGGCGATCTCCTCGAAGAAGTCGTTATGCACGTCCCAGAAGAAGCTCAGCTGCGGAGCGAACGCGTCCACGTCCATGCCGCGCTTCACGCACTCCTCCACGTAGCCGATGCCGTCGGCCAGCGTGAAGGCCAGCTCCTGCACCGCCGTCGCCCCCGCCTCGCGGATGTGGTAGCCGCTGATCGACACCGGGTACCACTTGGGCATGTTCTTCGTGCAGAACTCGATCATGTCCGTGACGATGCGCACGGCCGGCCGAGGAGCGACGATCCACTCCTTCTGCGCGATGTACTCCTTGAGCATGTCGTTCTGGATGGTGCCCGCCAGCTTCGACATCGGAATGCCCTGCTTCTCGCCCACCGCGATGTACATGCAGAGCGCCACGATCGCGCTCGCGTTGATCGTCATCGACGTGGTGACCTTGTCCAGCTGGATCCCGTCGAAGAGGATCTCGAAGTCACGCAGCGAGGAGATGGCCACGCCCTCCTTGCCCACCTCGCCGCGGCTCATGGAGTGGTCCGCGTCGTAGCCCATCAGCGCCGGCATATCGAAGGCCGTGGACAGGCCCGTCATGCCGTGGCTGATGAGGTACTTGAAGCGCTTGTTCGTATCGGCCGGAGTCCCGAAGCCGGCGAACTGGCGCATCGTCCAGAGCCGACCGCGGTACATGGTCGGCTGCGTGCCGCGGGTGAACGGGAACTGTCCCGGCAGCCCGATCCGCTCGAGCTGCTCGTCCTTGCGGTCGGCCAGCGTCGTCAGGTCCGGGATCGGAATGCCCGAGTCGGTGACGAACTGCTTGCGCCGCAGCGGCATCTTCGAGGTGATCTGAGCGAGCTCCTCCTTCGCCCACTTCTCCGAGGCCTTCGCCGTGGCCTTCACCGCCGCCGCGTCATAGGCCTTCAGCGCGGGAGCCTTCTTCTTCGGTGCGGCCTTCTTCACCACGGCCTTGCTGGCCTTGGCCACCGCTTTGCCAGCCTTGGCCACCGCCTTGCTGGCTTTGGCCACCGCCTTGCCGGCCTTGGCGAGCTTCGAGGGCTTGCCTGCCTTCTTCGGCGGGGCAACGGCCTTCTTGGAGGACTTCGTGGAGATGGAGCGAGCGACGGTCTTGGAGGAAGTGCGCGCAGGCATGGCGCGGGGATGTAGCACCCGCACCCAGGGGTCGCAAGCCGAGCGGACTCCGGCTGTTAGCGGTGCTTCGTGAGCCCTTCACGCAGGCGGCGGACGCCCTCGTCCAGCACCCCGTCCGTCTTGCAGAAGGCGAAGCGCGCGAAGCCTTGGCCCAGGTGCCGGTGCTCCGGGGAATAGAAGACGCTGGGGGGAATGGCCGCCACGCCCACCTGCGTCACCAGGTGCCGACAGAAAGCCATGTCGTCTGGAAAGCCCAGGTGGGAGATGTTCGTCAGGATGAAGTAGCTCCCCTCGGGAGCGTGCGCCGGAAGCCCCGCCTCCTTGAGCCCGCGCAGCAGCTTCTCACGCCGGGCCAGGTACTGCGTCGCCAGCTCCTGGAAGTAGCTGTCCGGTAGACGCAGTGCGGCGGCGGTGGCCACCTGCAACGGCGAGGCGGTGGCGAATGTCACGAACTGGTGTGCGCGCTGCACCGCGTCACGGAGCGAAGGCGGCGCGATGACCCAGCCGATCTTCCACCCGGTGAGGCTGAACGTCTTGCCCATGCTGCTCACGGTGACGGTCCGGTCCGCTAGCACGGGCACGGTGGAGGGGCGCACGTGTCGGGCTGGCGCGAAGACGATGTGCTCGTACACCTCGTCCGAGAGCACCTTCACGTCATGCTCCGCGCACAGGCCTCCGAGGAACTCCAATTCCTCGCGGGTGAAGACCTTGCCAGTGGGGTTGTGCGGCGTGTTGAGGATGAGCAGCCGCGTGCGAGGACCGAACGCCGCGCGGACCTCCTCGCGGTCGAACCACCACGTGGCGTGCTGGGCGTCCGGCGGCCGCAGCGGCACGTAGCGCGCCTTGGCCCCGACGAAGGTGATGTTCGCGTCGTAGGAGTCGTAGAAGGGCTCGAACGCCACCACCTCGTCGCCGGGATCCACCAGCCCGAGGATGACGTCGAGGATGGCCTCGGTGGCACCGCTGGTGACGGTGACCATGGTGTCCGGGTTCACCTGCTGGCCGTAGAAGCGCGCGGCGTGCTCGGCGATGGCCTGGCGCAGGTCCTTGGCCCCCATGCCCATGGCGTACTGGTTGACGCCGTCGCGGATGGCGCGCTGGGCGGCCTCCTTCACCGCCTCCGGGCCGTCGAAGTCGGGGAAGCCCTGCCCCAGGTTCACCGCCCCGTGTTTCAGGGCGAGCGCGCTGAACTCGGAGAAGACCGTGGTGCCGAAGCGGGAGACGCGTTCCGCGGCGGGAGACCGGCTCATGGGGAGACTCCTGGAGCCGGCGGTGGAGGAGCGGCCGGCGCTAGGGGCGCACGATAGCGTTCATGGCGACGGAACGCTCGGTTGCGAAGCTCCGGCGGCGGCTCCCCACCCGCGACAGGGCCACCGAGAGCCCCGCCACCAGCACCACCACGGGCAGCACGACCACGAGGTCCGTGGCGTAGTGGAAGCGCCCCGAGAGCGTCGCGACGATGAGGCCCAGGCCGGGCAGCAGCATCACCCAGAAGAAGCGCCGCGCGAACCGCCACGCATAGAAGAACAGCAGCAGCGTCGTCCCGGTGTGGCCCGAGGGGAAGCAATCCCGGGTGAAGGCGGGCAGGCGCATCAGCGAATCCAGCAGCGGGGTGAGCAGCGGCCCGGTGAGGGGCCCCGGGAAGGCATCCAGGAGGAAGAACCGGGGGCCGATCGCGGGCACCAGCGCATAGCCGGCGTAGTTCAGGGTGAAGAAGAGGCTGAGGCCCAGGATGAGCTCATCGAAAGCCGTGGTGCGCCTTTGGAGGTACAGCACCACGCCCAGCGCCACGGCCCACACGAAGTGGCCGTAGTAGCAGAGCATCAGCACGTCATGGAGCCACGGCGGCACCGCGTTCGAGACGTGGACGGACACCTGAACGCCGAACAGCCGCGCCTCCAACTGGGCAAGCTGCGCGTCCCGGAGCACGGGGTTGAGGGCATCCACCAGCGGGTTGAGCAGATCGTGGCCCAAGCCCGCCACGGGCAGCAGCCAGAAGTCCGCCACCCACTTCACGGGCCGGAAACGCGGCCACGTGGCCTGCACCGTGCGAAGCCCCAGCAGCCCGAGGGCGAAGAGGCCAAAGGCCAGCGCGGACTTCAGCGCTCCAGGCGCCCAGCGCGCCGGTCCCAGGAGCAACAGGGCAGCGAGCGAGCAGGCGGCGATGAGGACGAGGTCCGCGCCTCGCAGGCGCACCTTTCGCCCGCGTTCGAGCCATCTCAAGCTGTCGAGCGACCAGGGACTCATGCCGACTTCCGCTCCTCGGCGGCCTCCCCATGCGCACGTGTCGCGTCGATCTCCAGGCTTCGAACCACCGCTCCCTCCCCTGCCCCCTCTACCCCTCGTGCCTTCCACCGCTCAATCAGCGCCAGCAGCGCCGGGAAGAAGATTGTTGTTCCCAGAAAGGTGCACACGACCCCTAGGAGCGCAATCTGTCCAATGGAGCGCAGGCCCTGGTGGCTGGCCACCAGCAAGGCGCCGTAGCCCGCGGCGTTGGACAGCGTGGCCACCACGGCGGCCAGGCCTGTGTGTCGCACCACCTTGCCCAGTGAGCCCGGCCCCTCCTCTTCATAGCGGTGGAAGAGGTGTACGGAGTTGTCCACCGCGATGGCCAGCAGGTTGGGCAACACCACCGCGTTGATGAAGTTGAGCTGCACGTCGAACAGGTACATGCCCCCAGCGAGGCACACCATGCCGAGGAACAGCGGCCCCGCCACCAGCAGCGCGCGCTTCAGGCTGCGCAGGCTGGCGAAGATGGCCAGGAACACCACCACCGCCGCCGCGCCGAGGATGAAGGGCCCATCTCCCCGCACCAGCGCGAAGATGCGCGAGGCGATGCGGTTGCTGTCGAGCACCGACAGATCGATGTTCCGCCCCCGCGCCCCCTCCACCACCTCATCGAGCTGCGCGGCCCAGCGGTGCAGATCCCGCGTGTCGTAGTTGGACACCGAGGGGAACAGCAGCAGGAACATCCCCTGCCCATCCAGCGCCTCGAAGCGCCGGCGCGCCTCCACCGGTAGCTCGTTCAAGCCATACGGCTGGGCCTTCAGCAGGTACTTGAAGACCGTCAGGCGCGGATCGTCGTCGAACGACTCGGGGACGTTGGCCACCAGTTCGCGCAGGCGCTGGAGCTCCTTCTGCCGGTTCTCCAGATCGCTGGGGAGCAGATCCACGAGCGAGGTGGAGCGCAGGAACACGGAGTCGGCGCCGTGCCGAGCCTGGACCTCGGAGATGAGGTCGCGCACCACCCGCGCCTCCTCCAGATCCTTCACCAGGAGGATGGCCGGGTTGAGGGGCGCACCGAGCTGCGTGGTGATGTGATCGTCCAGGCGCGAGGAGGGCGAGTCCCCCTTGAGCTTGCGCATGTCCGTCTCGAAACCGAGCTGGGGCGAGACGATGGCGGAGAAGCTCGCGAAGGCCAGCACCGCCAGGGCGACGCCGCTGATGATGGGCGTGGGCCAGCGCCTGCCAGAGCGCTCCGGCGTGCTGGGACGCGCCCCCTCGGACACGGTGGCGGCCCGCGCGCGGTTCGGGCGCAGACGCTCGGCGATGGCCAGCAGCGACGGCCCCAGCCCGTACGTGACGAGCACCGCCAGCAGCACGCCCATGCCGGCCAGCAGGCCGAACTGATTGAAGGCGTGGAACTGCGCGAACATCAGCACGAAGAAGGCGGCCGCGTTGGTGACAGCCGAGGTGATGGCGCCTGCGAAGGTGCCGCGCACCGCCGCCGCGAGCGCCTCGGGCACGTCCTGGCGCTGGCGCTCCTCCCAGTAGCGCATGGACAGATGCACGCCGTACTCGATGCCCAGGCCGATGAGGATGGCCACCAGGAAGCCCGTCACCACGTTCAGGTGCCCGATGGCCAGCTGCGCGAAGGCGAACGTGAGGATGACGCCCACCATCACCGGCAGCCCCACCACCGCCAGCGCCGACAGCCTCCGCGTGGCCAACAGAATGAGCCCCGCCGCCAGCAGCGCCGACAACAGGCCAGAGCGAGCCAGGTCCTGCCGCATCACCGCGTCCTCCTCGATGCGGCTCTGGAAGTTGCCCGTCGCGTCCACCTCCACACCCGGGTAGCCCTTGGCCACCGTCGCGGCGACTGCCTTGGCCTCCTCCACGAACTGGCGCGCGAAGCCCAGGTCTCCGGCCGTCCCGGCCGGCTTGATCATCAGGTACACCTCGGAGCCGTCCGCCGAGGCCAGGTACTCCTTCACCGGCGGGGCCGCCGTGTACTTAGCCTTGATCTCATCGAAGCTCGGCGGAGGCTGCGTCTTCACCAGCTCCACGTAGAAGGGGTTGACCTGTTGCCGCTCGTAGCGAAGCCGCGCCGAGAGTTCGGCGTACAGCGCGCGCAGCTGCTCGGTCGGCATCAGCAACAGACCGTGGCGCTTGAAGAAGCCCACGTCATAGCGGTGCTCGACGTAGCGGACGTTGGGCAGCGCCTCCAGCCGGCCCTGAAGCTCCACCGCGAAGGCCCGTAGCGCGTCGGGAGCGGCCCCCCGGGCGCGCAGCACCAGGTACCCGTCACCCCCCGCCTTCTGCGACACGCGTGTCAGATCCTGAACTTCGCGCGCCCCCTCGGGCAGCAGTTCCACGAAGGAGCCACGGAACTCCAGCCGCGACGCCAACAGCCCGCCGCCGACCCCCAAAACCAGGAACGCGGCCAGCACCCGCCAGGGGCGGGTCAGCGCTAACCGCATGAATCGACTGAACCCCTGCTGACGCCACATCTGCACCGGGCTCCCCCGCTATAGGCCGCATGAAGCAAACTTTCGGCCACATTCCTGTCAGGCTCTCGCGCCTAAATCCAGTGGGGGGCAAGACTTCCAGGGGGTTGGCGCGCAAGACGCCGATTTTCCGAGTCACCCCCCTGACACGATTGCCATGGTATCGAAAGTTGGCGCCTTGACAGTCCTGGAAACCCTCTTTATTCACGCCCCCGCGTCGCCCCGAGAAGGTCGCACGCAGCACACATGGGTGCGGCAGGCCGGAACGCGCCCTGCAATGTGCGCGCCCCGGGTCTGTTCCCGGATCCCCCGACGCAGACAGAAGGACCACCATGAGCGACGTCTTCGACAAGTGCAGCAACTGGAAGGACTTCCGCATCGCGAAGGCCACTGGCCTCTACCCCTACTTCCGCTCCATCGAGGCCTCGCACGGGGCCACCGAGGTGGAGATCGAAGGTCGTCGGGTCATCATGGTGGGCTCGAACAACTACCTGGGCCTGTCGGCCGACCCGCGCGTACGCGAGGCGGCCATCAAGGCGGTGGAGAAGTTCGGCACCACGTGCTCCGGCTCGCGCCTGCTCAACGGCACCCTGGCGCTGCACGAGGAGCTCGAGACGAAGCTGGCCAAGTTCCTCAACCGCGAGTCCGCGCTCGTCATCTCCACCGGTTTCCAGACGAACCTGGCGCTCTCGTCCATTCTGGGCCGGCACGACATCGTCTTCACGGATCGGCAGAACCACGCCTCGCTGGTGGACGGCATCCGGCTGGGCTTCGCCACCGAGCGCAAGTTCCGCCACAACGACGTTGACCACCTGGAGCAGCTGCTGGCGGCGGCCGAGCCCGACGCGGGCAAGATCATCGTCACCGACGGCGTCTTCTCGATGGAGGGCGACCTGTGCAACCTGCCCCGCATCGTCGAGCTGGCCAAGAAGTACAACGCGCGGGTAATGACGGATGACGCCCACTCCATGGGCGTGCTGGGCGAGAAGGGCCGCGGCGTGCCCGAGTACTTCGGGCTGGAGGCGGAGACGGACCTGGTGATGGGCACGTTCTCCAAGAGCTTCGCGTCGCTGGGCGGTGTGCTGGCCGGGCCCTTCGAGGTCATCAACTACATCCGCCACAAGGCGCGCTCGGTCATCTTCTCGGCGTCCATGACGCCGGCGTCGATCGCCTCGGCGCTCAAGGCGCTGGAGATCATCGAGGCGGAGCCGGAGCGGCGCGCGCGCCTGCTGGACATCGCGGAGAAGATGCACAACGGCTTCCGCGCCATGGGCTTCGACACGGGCGTGTCGGTGACGCCGGTGGTGCCGGTGCATATCGGCGAGCAGGTGAAGTGCTTCCGCTTCTGGAAGGCGCTGCACGAGGCGGGCGTGTTCGCCAACCCGGTGATTCCGCCGGCGGTGGAGGCGGGCCACGCGCTCATCCGCACCAGCTTCATGGCCACGCACACCGACGCGCAGCTGGACCGGGTGCTGGACACCTTCGAGAAGATCGGCCGGCGCATGGAGGTCATCCCCGAGACGCGGCCCACCTCGTACGAGAAGGTGCAGATCGCCCGGCCGGGCTCGGGCGTGCGCTCCAACAAGGCCTCGGACAAGTGGGCGGCGGCCAGCGCGGGCGAGCTCGCGGCCAAGGGCTTCACGCTGGATCAGCTCTCGCGCATGTCCTCTCGCGAGATGGCCGGCAAGCTCTTCGACGCGGTGGAGCACCTGACGTGGCGCGCCGCCAACCTGCAGCCGGCGGACCTGCGCAAGCTGGGCGGTGCCTCGCTGAAGCTGTGGGAGAAGCGCGGCGAGCTGGGTGGGAAGATCCTGGAGAAGGGCGCCCACTTCTTCATGCGCAACGGCCAGGACAGCAACGGCTCCCAGGCCGAAAGGAACTAGCCGCACATGGCCCTCCCCGCCGAGCCGTCTTCCACCCCTTCCCTGCCCCCACTCCCCTCGGATGTGGCGGTGGCGCCCGTTCGGAGCAGCGCGGACAAGACCGCGTTCGTCCGCATGGCCTACCCGATCTACCAGGGCGACCCGAACTGGGTGCCGCCGCTGGAGATGGCGCAAAAGGACTTCATCGATCCGCGCAAGAACCCCTTCTTCGAGTTCGGAGAGGTGGAGCTGTTCCTCGCGCGGAGGGGCGGTGAGGTGGTGGGGCGGATCGCGGCGGTGAAGGATCCGCACTTCAACCAGTTCCACGAGACGAACCACGGCTTCTTCGGCCTGTTCGAGTGCGTCAATGACGCGGGGGTGGCCCGTGCCCTGTTCGATGCCGCGTCGCAGTGGTTGCGCGCCCGCGGCTTCGACTCGGTGATCGGGCCGATGAACTTCTCCACCAACCAGGAGTGCGGCCTGCTGGTGGACGGGTTCAACACGCCCCCGGCGATCATGACGACGTACAACCCGCCCTACTACGCCTCGCTCATCGAGGCGAACGGCTTCACCAAGGCCAAGGATCTGTGGGCCTTCGAGCTGTCCTCGTCGGCCCAGCCGCCGGAGAAGGTGGTCCGCATCGCCGAGAAGATCCGCCAGCGCGAGGGCATCACCGTGCGCTCGGTGGATCTGAAGAAGTTCGAGGAGGAAGTCGCCCTCATCAAGACGATCTACAACGCGGCCTGGGAGAAGAACTGGGGCTTCGTCCCCATGACGGACCGCGAGTTCGATCACCTGGCGCGGGAGATGAAGCAGATCGTCCGGCCGGAGCTGCTGCTCATCGCGGAGGTCAAGGGCGAGCCCGTGGCCTTCTCGATGACCATTCCGGACGCGAACTCGGCCATCAAGGCCGCCAACGGGCGCCTGACGACCTTCGGGCTGCCCATCGGCCTGGTGAAGCTGGTGCTGGCTTCGAAGAAGATCCGCCGGCTGCGCCTCATCACCCTGGGCATCAAGGAGGGCTACCGCCGCCGCGGCCTGGACGCCATCCTGTACCTGGACACCCTGCGCACCGCGAAGCAGCTCGGCTACGAGGGCGGAGAGATCTCCTGGACGCTCGAGGACAACCACCTCGTGAACCGGGCCATCGAGTCCATGGGTGGCCAGCGCTCCAAGACCCACCGCATCTACCAGCGTCCGCTCTAATCAAGGAGAGTCACCGTGCATTTCCTCCTCACGGGCGGCACCGGCTTCATCGGTCAGCGCCTTGCCAGCCGCATCATCGAGCGCGGAGACACGCTCACCGTGCTCGTGCGCAAGACGTCCAAGCGCGGGGCGCTGGAGAAGCTTGGCGCCCGTTTCGCCCCGGGCGATCTGCTCACCGGTGAGGGGCTCGCCGAGGCCGCGCGCGGCGTGGACTGCGTGCTGCACCTGGCCGGTGTCACCAAGTCCAAGGACTCGGAGGGCTACTTCCAGGGCAACGCCGAGGGCACCCGTCGGCTGGCGAAGGCCCTGGCGGAGCTGCCCACCCCGCCCCGGCTCGTCTACTGCTCCTCCCTGGCGGCCGCGGGCCCCTCCGTTCCGGGACGTCCCCGGCGCGAGGAGGAGATCCCCGCCCCCGTCTCGCTCTACGGCCGCAGCAAGCTGGGCGGAGAGCAGGCGCTGCGGGAGTTCGCCGACCGCGTGCCCAGCCTCATCCTGCGCCCGCCCATCGTCTACGGGCCGGGGGATCAGGAGTTCCTCCCCTCCCTGCTGCCCATGGCGCGGCTGGGGCTGGTGCTCAAGAGCGGCTTCGGCCCCAAGCACTACTCGCTCATCCATGTGGACGATCTGTGTACCGCGCTGCTCGCGGCGGCCGAGCGGGGCCAGACGCTGAGCAAGCAGGACCCCTCCGCCGGTGTGTACACGGTGTCCGACGGCACCGAGTACGCCTGGGAGGACTTCTGCGTGACGCTGTCGCAGGCCCTGGGACGCTCTCCGCCCGCGGTGGTGCCGGTGCCCGAGACTGTCAGCTATGTCGTGGGTTTGGGCTCGGAGCTGGCCGCGCGCGTGCGTGGCACGGTTCCGATGCTCAGCCGGGACAAGGTCCGCGAGATGCGGTGCCCGGCGTGGACCTGCTCGACGGATAGGGCAGCGCGGGAGCTGGGCTTCACGCCCGCGATCCCGCTCGCCCAGGGACTGGTCAGCGCCCTCTCGGACTACCCCGAGCTGCGACGCTGACCCCGGCCCGCTGCTACTTGGTGGTGGCGGACGACTTCTCCAGCTGCGCCCGCTTGCTCTTCAAGGTGGAGAGCAAGCCATCGAAGCCCTTGTCGGCTAGCAGCTTGCGGAACTGGCCCCGGTACGTCTCCACCAGGGACACCTCGTCGGTGACGACGTCGTAGATGCGCCAGTTGCCCTTCCCCGTTTTGTAGAGCTTGTAGTCAACGGGGATCTGGTCCTTCTTCACCGCGAGGGTGGTGTTGACGGTGGCTTCGGCGCCCTCGACGGTCTCCTTGCCGTACTTCACATCGGCATTGGCCTGGCCGATGGCCTTCTGCGCGTAGGAGGCCCGGAGCAGGCCCTTCATGGTGTCGGCGAAGTCCTTCTGCTCCGCGGGAGTGCGCTTGTCCCACTCCTTCCCGAGGGCGCGCTTGGCGAGCTCCTCGAAGTCGACGAACTTCTCAACAACAGTAGCGAGTTGTTCAACGGTGGCGCCCGGCGCCGAGGCCGCCTTCTGAACATCCGTGTTGCCGGACTTGACGACGTCCAACGGTCCCGGCGTGGCAGCGGCGAGCAGCGTGGCGGTAAGCAGGGTTGCGAGCATCGTGTGCGAGTCTCCGGATGAGTGTCGTGTCGCTTGAGTCGACAGGCCAAGGTGGCCCGTTATTCAACGGCTTGCAGGAGGCGTGCCGGTGACGCGGTCCAGGGCCGCTATTCCCACACGCACGTCATGCCAGCTCTTCGCCTTGTCGCCCGAGGCCTGGGCGAACGCGGTGAAGGAGTCCACCAGTTCGCGAGTGTCGCCAGTGCCCAGATCGAAGGCGGCATAGGCGGCGGTGGACCAGCGCTTGGCGTTCTTCTCCGCCTCGGTGAGGGCCCGGGCGCGCTCGATGGCGGTCATGAGGTCGCCGTGCGTCTTCGTCACCTCCAGGCGGATGGCGGCCTGGAGCAGCCGCTGCTGGGCCTTGAGCTTGTCGAGCTCGGCGCGGGCCTGATCGGCCTGCGCGTTCTTGATCGGGATGTCGAACGTCCCGCGCGCGGCGAAGCCGACGCCCGCGCTGGCCTCGTTATAAGGATCGAAGGCAAACGGGGAGCGCTGAGGCGTGGCGTTGGTGGTGTGGATGAACCTCGCGAAGCCCACGAGCCCCAGGTCCGGGTAGTAGGCGCGCTCGCGGATGATGACCTCCTGTTCGCGTGCGGCAATGCCGGCCTGGATGGCGCCCAGTTCGGGCCGGTACTGCTCGGCCAGCGCCAGCGCCTTCTCCAGCGAAGGAGGAGTGAACTCCCCCTCCTCCAGCGGCAGGTCCACCTCGGCGATCTCCAGCGGCTCCTCGGGCTTGGCGCCCGACAGCATCCGGATGGCCGCCAGCGCCAACGCTTGCCCCTGCCGGGCCTCGCTGCGGCGTGCCGCCACCACCTGCCGGAAGAAGTTCACCTTGTATGTGTCCACCTTGGACACCTGCTCGGACTCCTCCTCGAGCAGATCGTTGATGCGCTTGCCCGCGTTCTCCAACTGCTTCTCCACATCGCCCAGTTGGACGAGGCCGGCGTGCGCCAGTTGATACCCGTAGAAGGCCTGCGCGGCCTGGAAGCCCGCTTCGTCCTTGGCGCGCTCCCTCAGCGCCGCGCCGATGAGAGGCCCTTGGTCTCCCGCCTTCTCCAGCGCCGTGAGCTTGCCGAAGGTGTAGAGCGGCAGCAGCGCATTGGCCTCCGCGCGGAACGTCACCCCCAGCTCACCGAAGTTCCAGTCTCCCTCCAGCGAGGCCTCCGTGGTGGGAGGCCCTCCGAGCCCGTCATTGCGCGCCTCGGGGATGGGGCCTCCGAAGCCCACCACCGTCTCGAACTTGGGGAACCACGCCCAGTGGGCCTGGCGCTGGAGCGCCTGGAGTCGGCGCAGCTCGGCCTCCGACTCTTCCACCCGGGCGTCCGTGCGGCGCGCCCGCTCCACCAGTTGCTCGAGCGTGAGGGGCTCCTCTTTCGAGGCGGCTGGGCCCTTCGTGCTCGGGACGCCCGTAGGCTGCTGGGTAGCCTGCTGGCCCGCTTCTCCCTGGGCATCCGGCGTCACGCCCCTCGTTGGCGCGTCTGTCCCCGGAGTCGCTGGAGCGGGTGTCGGCTGTGCCGCCCCAGGGCTCGAAGCTCCGGGCACGGGAGCCGGCGCGGCGGGCGCCACTCCTGGCGCGCTCTGCCCCATCGCCCTTCCTGCAGCCAGCGCCAGCCCCACTCCCACGACTTGTCCCAGCAGTGTCCGTTTCACCGATGGCCTCATTCGCGGCCCCCTCAGCTCGAACGGACCGCGGCGGCGCAGCATCCATCTTCGCGGGGGCTCCGTCATCGCTTCTTTGCGCTTCTGACTTCCGCCCCCCGCTCCCGTACGGGTGCTGACACTTTTTCGCGGGAACTCCTTGGCGCGCTGCTACGCCAGAAGCACAATCCGCGCCGTTTTCGACTGGCCCGGCCGGGGAGGCCGGGTCCCTGAAACCCGAGGAGCCTCATGGCGTATACCGATCGCGTAAAGCAGATCCTCTCGTGGTACCCCTCCGACAGCCCGGGCACGCTCACCAACCTGGCCCGCCTGCTCAACACCGGCACCCTGGCCGGCACCGGCAAGCTGGTCATCCTCCCGGTGGACCAGGGCTTCGAGCACGGCCCGGCCCGCTCCTTCGGGCCCAACCCGGCCGGGTACGATCCCGACTACCACGCCCAGCTCGCCATCGACTCGGGCTGCAACGCCTACGCGGCGCCGCTCGGCTTCCTGGAGGCCGTCGCCGGCAAGCTCGCGGGTGAGATTCCCCTCATCCTCAAGGTGAACAACTCGGACACGCTGGCCAAGGTGCCCAACCCCATGTCCGCGGTGACGTCCTCCGTGAAGGACGCGGTGCGGCTGGGCTGCGTGGCCGTGGGTTACACCATCTACCCGGGCTCGGGCGCTCGCAACGAGCAGTACCAGGATCTGCGCGACATCATTGCCGAGGCCAAGTCCTACGGCCTGCCCACCGTCCTCTGGGCCTACCCCCGCGGCGCCCTGTCCAAGGAGGGTGAGACGGGCATCGACGTGATTGCCTACGCGGCGCAGATCAGCGCCCAGCTCGGCGCCCACATCATCAAGGTGAAGCCGCCGCAGGACTTCCTCGAGCAGCCCGAGGCCAAGAAGGCCTTCGAGAAGGCCGGCATCGCCACCAAGACGATGGCCGACCGCGTGCGCGAGGTGGTGCGCTCGGCGTTCAACGGCAAGCGCATCGTCATCTTCTCGGGCGGCGAGTCCAAGACCACCGAGGACCTGCTGGCGGAGATCAAGCAGATCCACCAGGGTGGCGGCTTCGGCTCCATCATGGGCCGCAACGCCTTCCAGCGTCCGCGCGACGAGTCCATCAAGCTGCTCAAGGACGTGATGAACGTCTTCGCCGGTAAGGCGTAGGCCCTAGGCCTTACATCGTTGGAGCGGGAGGCGGAATGACCTCGGCCTCCTGCTCCACCGGGCGAGTCACCCGCCAGGCTTGGAGCGCCGCGCAAGCGAGCAGCACGGCCGCGAGCAGGAAGGGCGCGCCGGGCAGGTGCCAGCCCGTGTCCGGGTTGATGGACCAGGCGAACGTCTGCGTGAAGAGGATCGGCCCGATCAGCGAGGAGATCCCCATGAGGCTGCTGTTCGCGCCCTGCAGCTGGCCCTGCTCCGAGGCTCCCACCCGACGCGTCATCAACCCCTGCGCCGCGGGTCCAGCCAGGCCCCAAAGCGCCATCACGGGGATCGCCATCCAGAAGCCCACGCCGGTCGTGGCCAGCCCGTAGAGGGCGAATCCCACCACGCCGAACCCCAGCCCCAGCAGGAGCGTGCGACGCTCCCCGAGTCGCGCGACGATGGGCCGCACCAGGCCCGCCTGCACCACGGTGGAGGCGATGCCCGAGCCCGCCAAGGTGAGGCCCACGGTGCGCTCGTCCCAGCCGTAGCGGTAGCCGACGTAGAGCACGTACACGCTGATCAGCACCCCGTGCGACAGGTGGCTCAGGAAGGTGACCGTCGCCAGCCCGAACAGATCGCGGTTGGAGCGCAGCAGCTTCAGCGAGCCCAGCGGGTTGGCCCTCCGCCACGAGAAGGCCGCGCGGCGCTCGCGCGGCAGCGACTCTGGCAGTACGAACAGGCCATACATTCCGTTGAGGAGGCTCAGCCCCGCCGCGATCCAGAACGGCAGGCGCGGATCCGTGGCGCCGAGCATGCCTCCCAGCGCGGGCCCCAGCACGAAGCCGAGCCCGAAGGCCGCGCCCAGCATGCCGAAGGAGGCCGCGCGCTTCTCTGGCGGCGTCACGTCGGCGATGTAGGCGCCCGCCGTGCTGATGCTCGCCGCGGTGATGCCCGAGAGGATGCGCCCCACGAACAGCCAGGCCAGCGACGGCGCCAGCGCCATCAGCACGTAGTCGAGCCCCAACCCGAAGTTCGACACGAGGATGACCGGCCGCCGGCCGAAGCGATCCGAGAGCGCGCCCAGCACCGGCGAAGCCCCGAACTGCATCAGCGCCCACACCGTGCCGAACAGGCCGTAGATCTCCGCCGACCGTACGGTGTCCCCGTTCAGGAAGGAGACGACCAGCTTCGGAAGGATGGGGACGATCATCCCCACCGCCAGCATGTCGAGCGCGACGGTGATGAAGATGAACGCCAGCGCTGCCTGGCGCACGGGGGCGGGCGACGTCGAGTCAGTCATGGGGCGGGAAAACAAAAAGCCCGCCAGGCGAACCTGGCGGGCTTGATTGTGGAGCTAACCGGGATCGAACCGGTGACCTCTTGAATGCCATTCAAGCGCTCTCCCAGCTGAGCTATAGCCCCGAAACTCTGTGGCGCCTCCGCTCTGGGGAGCGGGTGCCGTTGAAGCGGGCGGACTTCTACTTCTTTTTCGGCTTGGGCGCTAGAGAAGTTTGCGCCTTCCCGTCGTTTTTTCCCTTCAACCGCGCCGCCACCTCCACTCCTTCCTGGAGGATGTCGGAGATCTCGTGCGCGTGCGCCGCCGCCCGCTGCTCGGCTGCTTCCACCGCCTTCACCGCCTGTGCGAGCGAGGAGGGAAGCTCCAGCTTGCCCTTCTGCACCTGCCGCCAGACCGCCTCGCCCAGCTCCCGAAGCGCCTTCTCCTTCTCCATCTGCAGGTAGTTGCCCTGCGAGTTCAACCGGGCCAGCTCCGCCGTGTGCGTCACGGCCTCGCGCAGCTGCGCCAGCTGCGCCTGCGCCGCCTGGAACGCCTGCTGGATCTGCTTCATCACGTCGGTCTGGGACTGCTGCTTTCCATCTGCCAAGACGGGCTACCCCCGGAAGAGCGGACAAGTTCCGTAGCGTGGCGCGTTGGGCACTGTCAACCCTGAGCCTTGCGCAGGCGCGCCGCGAAGAAGCCCCCGCCCGGTACCCGGGGGGGAATGGGACGCAGGAAGGGGCCGTCGCAGAGCACCGCTGCCCGCTCCGCGCCCAGCACCGGCGCCACCGGCTCCAGCGTGAAGCCCGGCGACTTTTCCAGGAAGCCCCGAACCACCTCGTCGTTCTCCTCGGGCAGCAGCGAGCAGGTGGCGTAGACGATCAACGCCCCGGGCCGGGCCTCCCGCGCCACCTCCTCTAATAAGGAGAGCTGAGTGGCCTGGAAGTCGGTGATGGCCTTGGGCGTGAGCTTCCACTTCTGATCCGGCTCACGCCCCAGCGAGCCCGTTCCACTGCAGGGCGCGTCCACCAGCAGCACCTGCGCCTCTCCGATGGGCAGCGGGTGCGGAAAGGAGACGTTGCGCACCGAGAGGTCTCGCACCCGCTCGCGCGCCTGGGACAACCGACGCCGAGAGCGGTCGCCCGCCAGCACCCGGCCCGTGGTCCCCACCATGTCCGCCAGCGCCAGCGTCTTGCCCCCTGCCCCGGCGCAGACGTCCGCCACGATGCTCCCCTCCAGGGAGCCGCTCAGGGGACGGCACACCTCGGCGATGAGCTGGCTGCCCACGTCCTGCACCTGGAGGCGGCCCGACTTCATCACCTTCGTTTCGAAGACCCGGTGGCTCGCATCCGCGATGCGCACGGCATCCGGCGCCAGTTCCACGGCCTCGGCCGCCACCCCCTCCTCCACCAGCTGGGCGAGCACTTCCGCTCGCGTTCCCGAAGGACGAACCCGGAAGTGCAGCGACGGCTCCTCGTCGAGCGCGGCGAGCAGGGCCTCCAACACGGGCTCGGAGTGCAGCGCGGCCAGCCGCTCCACCAGCCAGTTGGGGAACGAGTAGCGGATCGCCAGCCGCTCGGCGGCGCTCTCCGGCAGCGGAGGCTCCGACAGCGGAGACTCCACGATCTTGGAGAGCAGATCGTCCTTGATGGTGCGGGGCCGCACCGGCCCGGGCAGCCGCACCTCGGGGCCGATCCGGGCCCAGCTCTCTCCACAGAAGAGCCGCCGCCAGAGGGCATAGCGCAGCAGGGCCTGATCCTCGGTGAGCCCCACCTTGCCCGGAGGATGGCCGAGCGTGCGCGCCGCGAGATCCAACAGGCGCTGGTGCCGGGAGAGCTCCCGGACCGCCAGAGCCGCGAAGCGACGCTCCTGGCCGCCCAGCCCTTCGGCCTCCCGCAGCGCCGTGGCCAGGGAGGCCTTCAGCGGCTCACCCCGCAGCACCGCCACATGCGCCTCGATGGCAGCCGTGGCGGCCCGCCGCGAGGGGCGTCCCAGATGGGACGGATCCAAAGGTGTGGGCCAGAGCGAGTTCACAGAGCGACGCGTCCCGTGGGGCTCAACCGCGCAGCGGCAGTGAGAGCACCAGGCACCCCTTCTCGCTGCGCGCCGTGGGGGGATGACCGGTCGAGAGGAAGAAGTACCGGGGGGCCGTCTGCGGCTCGCCCCCTACCTCGAGATCCCCTTCGAGGAGCAGGCTCGCCGTCCCCTCGAGAGGAAACGGCCAGGCGCTCTGGGTCCCTGGCTGGAACCGGACCCATGTCTCGGACGATTGCCGCGCCAGGTACACTCCCGGAGCAGCCTCCGTCCACGCCGACTCGGGTGGCTGCTCCTTCGAGAGCCGGTCCGCGTCCTTCCTCAAGGCCAGGAAGCGCTCCACGAGCGCCGTCATCTCCTCGAGCTGGAAGGGCTTGCCCAGGAGGGCGTCCGCCGTGAAGGGGTGCAGCGCCTTGCGGATCTCCTCCTCGGCCGCCGCGCTGACGATGGCCACTGGCTGCAGCCGCCGCCGGGCCGCCTCGAGGATCGTCTTCCCTCCCGTGGCCGCGCCGCCAATGCGCAGATCCGCCAGGACCAGCTCGAAGCGCTCTTCTCGAAGCGCCGCCAGGGCCGCGTCCACCGAGGCGACCGTGCGGACATCCACGAAGTCGGCGATCACCTCGCCCATCCCCTCGCGCAGGCTCGGGTCGTCTTCGACCAGCAGCACCTTCATGGGGAACCTCCCGCCCGGTCGCGCGACGCGCACTTCGTATGGCCCTCCCCGGACTCGAACCGGGACGCGGGGTCAGCCGCAGCGGATTTTGAGTCCGCCTCGTCTACCAATTTCGACAGAGGGCCCTCTTGGACATTCGAACGGCGGGCAGACGTATACCGCGCCCGACGTTTCCTTGCATCGGAAGATTGCGGCCCCGCGCTCGAATGGCTAGAGGGACCGCACAATGTACAACCTCCTTATATCCCTGGGTGTCGGCATCCTGGTGGCCCTGGGCGTCAGGGCCGCCGGGTTCTCCATCTGGGCCGGCCTCATCCCGGGGACCCTGGCCTTCATCATCACCTTCATCCTGCTGGCCCGTTGGGTCGCCAAGCGCATCCAGCTCCTCATGGACTCCGTCCAGAAGGAGTTCCAGGGGCAGCCGGCCAACCAGAAGGAGGCCCTCCAGCGCGTGGAGCGCGCCGTGAAGACGCTGGAGCAGGGGCTGATCTACGACAAGTGGCAGATCATGGTCGGCCCGGAGATCCACGCCCAGATCGGCATGCTCAAGTACATGGCCAAGGACCTGGACGGCGCCAAGGTCCACTTCGCCAAGGCCAGCACGCGCAACTACATGGCCAAGGCCATGGAGGGCGCCCTGCACTACCAGCGCAAGGACATGGCCGCCATGCAGGCCTCCTTCGAGGCCGCGGTGAAGACCGGCAAGAAGGAGTCCATCGTCTGGGCCGTGTACGCCTGGTGCCTCCTGCAGCTCAAGGAGAAGGACAAGGCCCTGCAGGTGCTCGCCCGCGCCACGCAGACCAACCCCTCCGATGAGAAGCTCAAGGCCAGCCTCACCCAGCTGCAGAACGACAAGCGGCTGAAGATGAAGCCCTACGAGCCCACCTGGTGGCAGTTCGGCCTCGAGGCCCCGCCCGCGCCCACCATGGGGGGCGGCGGAGGCGGCGGCCGCCGCGTGCAGTTCATTAATCGACGTTAGCGGCGTACTCCCGTCCGGCATCCGTTCTCCGGCGCACGGGAAATCCTACTGGGACGAGAGTTCTTACGCTGAAAGCTCTTCCATCCGAGTAAGACCTGATTCCGCAGAGGTCAGTGCAACCACCCGAAAACACTCCGACCGCCCAGGTTGTCCCGGGGGCACGCAGCTTGCTCCCCTGTCTTGCATGGCTCCGGTAACTCGTACCGGAGAAAAGAGACGGACGGACTTGGCAGCCGGGGGTCTCGGGTGAAGGTTGCAACGGTTGGAGAGTGCTCGCAGTCGCGGGTGACGCAGGAAGCGCGTGGGGCGCGTGGGCGTGGGGGGCACTCGGCGGGGCGTAGCGCTCGAGATCTTCGGCCTGCCATTTCGGGGCAGGCGTGCGCAGCGGAGCGTTGCATGGAACGGCGCGGCCGTGGCAGTGAGCGGGCCCTCGTCCTCATCATCGAGGACGATGCAGGTGTTCGAGAAAGTCTCCTGGATCTCCTCGATTCGCGATTCGAGGTGCTCACCGCGAGTGATGCCGAGGCTGGCATCGAGCTTGCCCGCGAGCAGGGGCCAGATCTCATCCTTCTGGACCGTTTCCTGCCCAGCGGGGATGGGCTGTCGGTCTTGGAGGCCCTGCAGGGCGATGTGCGCACCGAGGCGCTGCCGGTCATCTTCCTCACGGGAGACACCGACGAGGCCACCTTGGAGCGCTGCCTGGACATGGGAGCCGTGGACTTCATCCAGAAGCCGGCAAGCGCGCGCGAGTTGCTGGCGCGCATCGACCGGGCCCTGCGTCAGAGCGAGCAGCAGCACCGCCTGCGGGTGCTCGCCCAGACGGACGCCCTCACGGGCCTGGCCAACTTCCGGGCGCTCACCCTGCGCATGGAGGAGGAGTTCCGACGCGCCAGCCGCTACCAGTATCCGCTCTCGGTGGTGGTCATCGATCTGGATCACCTCAAGGCCATCAATGACGGGATGGGCCATGACGTGGGCAACCGGGCCATCCTGGCGCTCGCCTCCCACCTGAAGAGCAACCTGCGCGACTCGGACTTCGCGGCGCGCTTTGGCGGGGATGAGTTCGTCGCGCTGCTGCCCCACCAGACGGCCATGGAGGCGGCGGCCTTCGCCGAGCGCATCCGCGCCGGGCTTCGCAACGTGATCGTCCAGCGCAGCGACGGCCGGCCCGCTCCGTTCGGGCTGAGCGTGAGCGTGGGCATCGCGGACCACTCGCAGGAGACGCCCCGGGAGAACACGGACGCGCTGCTGAAGGCGGCGGACGCGGCCCTCTACGTGGCCAAGCGCGAGGGACGGGATCGGGTGGTGGTGTACGGCGCCTCGATGGCGGTCCACCTCTCGGCGGTAGCGCAGCGACACTGAGGCGGCTGTTCCTGGCGAAGAGCGAACCGAGGGCGAGCGGGGTCGAGGATGAGCGGAAGCAGGCTGGTGAGCGGTTCGAGGGTGGCGGTCATCGGTGGGGGCATCGCTGGCGCGGGCTTGGCTGCCTCCCTGCTCTTCAATGGACGGGCGCGCGGGGTTCCATTGGACGTGCGTGTGTACTCGCATGGGGATCCGGAGAGCGTGCCGCCGCCGGTGGTGCTCACGCCGGAGTGTCGCTCCCGGCTCGCCGCGCTGGGCTGCCGCGTGTCCATGGACTGGCGCGCGCATGAGCTGCGCGGCGTGGAGGTGCTTGCCCAGGGACGGCGGGAGCTGCTGCCCGCGCCTCCCGGTGGCCTGTGGGTCGTGGATGGCTGGCCCAATGGCGCTGGCGGGCTGGCGGTGGTTCGCGAGGCCCTCGTCACGGCCGCCACGGCCCAGGGCGCTCGCTTCCTGGATCGCCATGTCGAGCGCGTCGAGCGCCAGCTTCCGGCTCCGGATGCGCCCGCCGCGGTGAAGAACAGCGGTCCGCTCGTGGTGCGCGCCCAGGGCAGCGGTGAGCGCTACCACGCGGTGGCGCTCGCCACGGGCGCCGGGGCTTCGCTCGGCGATGCCTTCTTCCCTGGCTTCCAGCCCGCGCCCACGGTGGCCGCGGTGCAGGCCCGGGTGCGCCATGGCTCCTCGCGGCTGTCGATCGCTCCGCTGGCGCGGCTGTGGATCGCTCCCCTTCCCACGGTGGATGGCCTGTTCCTGCTGCCGGGCGCCCACTCCGTCTACGCGCTGGCCTTCGGCCCGGCGGTGACTCCGGCCGACCTGTGCCAGGTGCTGATGATGGCGGCGCGGGATGGGCTCCTGGAGGAAGGCTTCGAGCTCTCCGCGATGGAGACCACCCGGCTGCCCTTCGGTCCGGGGCGCTGTGTGGTGGCGCCGGGACAGGTCGCCGTGGGGCCGGCCGCGCTCGGGCATCCGCTGCAGATCGGTCTGTCGGAGACGCTGGCCACGTGCAGCCGCGCGGCGGTGGGCCTGCTGGATGGAGGCTTGGAGGCCGCTGCCCTGGAGCGCCGCTATGTGCGCGAGGGACTCTCGGAGTTGATGGAGGACGCGGCGGCGGGAGCTCGCTCCATTGCCTGGCTGCGGCGGGCCGGTCCTCGGGCGCCCGAGGCGTTTCTCGCGGCGCGGCGCCGGGGCTCGGTGGGGGGTGTCTACAGCGGCGGCGTGCTGGGACTGGCCGCCCCTACCCCACTGGCACTGCTGGCCTCGGCGCGCTGGGCGGGCCTGCGCGAGGTGCTGGGCTCGTGGCTGCGCACCACGGTGGAGCCGGTGCCCACGGCCATCCCCTCGCTGGAGCCGGACCTCTATTACGTGGTGGATGACGATCCGGACGCGCGCGAGGCGATCACCCAGCTCCTGGAGTCCACGGGCGCCACGGTGGTGTCCTTCGCGGATGAGCTGGCGCTGTTCTGCGCGGTGGCGCGGCGGCCCCCCACGGCGATCCTCCTGGACGTGGTGCTGCACTGGGTGGACGGGCTGCGGCTGTGCGAGGGCCTCAAGCAGCACCCGCTGACGCGCAACACGCGCGTGGTGGTGATGAGCGGCCTGAACCGGCCCCACGTGCGGCAGCGGGCCCTGGACGCGGGCGCCGAGGCGTTCTTCCCCAAGCCCGTGGAACCCGAGCGCCTCCTGCGACTGCTGATGGGCCATGCTCCGGAGGCTCCGGCGCCGGTTCGGGTGGCCGAGGGCACCACGGGTCTGGAGTCCGACCGCTACGCCTCCTGACGCTCAGCTCTCCAGCGTCCTCAGCACCTCATACGGCGGTGCCACATGCACCGCCCCAGCCTCCTTGCGGAACCAGGTGAGCTGCCGCTTGGCGTACCGGCGTGTCTCTTGCGCCGTGTCCTGAATGGCCTCCTCTCGCGTCATCCGACCCTCGACGACGGCGCGGGCCTGGACGTAGCCCACGCTGCGCATGGGGGCCGCTGCCGCGTAGCCGCGCGCCAGGAGCTCCCGCGTCTCTTCCACGAGTCCCCGCGCGAACATGCCCTCCGTGCGCGCGTTGATGGCGCGGTAGAGCGACTCCCGCTCCGGTTCCAACACGAACAGTCGGAACGGGTAGCGGTCCGGCGCGAAGCCGTGCTCCCGCCGCCACTGCGAGGCCGGCACACCCGTCTGCGCGTGGATCTCCAGCGCCCGGATGGTGCGGACCAGATCCTGCGTCGGCAGCTTCGCCGCCGTCTCCGGATCCACCTCGGCGAGCTTGCGGTGTACGGCCTCCCGGCCCTCGGCGGCCGCCAGCGCCTCCAAGGAAGCGCGGAGCGTGGGATCTGCTCCCGGTGCCTCCACCACCCCGTGGAGCAGGATGCGCAGGTACAGGCCCGTGCCTCCCACCACGAACACCGGACGCCCTCGCGAGGCGATGTCCTCGATGGCCGCGTCCGCCCGGCGCTGATACTCCGCCGCGGAGAACGACTCGAGTGGATCCACCACGGAGATCAGGTGGTGCGGCACCGCGGCCAGCTCCTCGGCGGACGGCTTGGCCGTACCCAGGTCGAAGGAGCGGTACACCTGCTGCGAGTCCGCGTTGACGATCTCCCCGCCAGCGCGCCGGGCCAGCTCCACGGCGATCGCCGTCTTGCCCGAGGCCGTCGGGCCCGCAATGACGGTGAGCCGTGGCTTCACGCCTTGAGTGTGCCAGAGCCCCTCGATAGACGTCGCTGAAAAGAGGGCCTCGCCTCCTACATGTGAGGAGCGTGCTCCGCCCTGGTATCTCCCACCCTCCTTGGAGAGAATGTCCAAGTCGTGACTGTCGCCAGGGGGGACGTTTCGTGCGTGCCTATCGCTCCGCTTGTGAAGCCATTCCGGCTCCGGACTCCCGTGCTGCCTCGCAGTGCCAGGCCCTGCTGGACGCCAAGACCAAGCCACGTGGCAGTCTTGGCCGTCTGGAAGAGCTGGCCTGTCGCATGGCCGCCCTGCGCGGTGAGGCCCGGCCCGCCATGCCCTCCAAAGCCGTGCTCGTCATGGCCGCCGACCATGGCGTGGTGCAGGAGGGCGTCAGCGCCTATCCCCCCGAGGTGACGGGGCAGATGGTGGCCAACTTCGCCCGGGGCGGCGCCGCTATCAACGTGCTGGCTCGCCAGGTGGGAGCCTGGGTGACGGTGGTGGACATGGGAGTGCGCTTCCCGGTGAAGAGCCTCACCGGCGTGAAGGTCCACCGCATGGGCCCGGGCACGGACAACTTCACCAAGGGCCCGGCCATGAGCCGCGAGACGGCCGAGGAAGCCCTGGACGTGGGCACGCGGCTGGCCGTCGACATGGCCATGACCGGCGTGACGCTGCTGGGCCTGGGCGAGATGGGCATTGGCAACACCACCGCGTCGAGCGCGCTCACCTGCGCGCTCACCGGGCTCTCTCCCGAGGAGGCCACGGGGCGCGGCACCGGCGTGGATGAGGAGGGGTGGCGTCGCAAGGTCCAGGCCGTGAAGCGCGCGCTGGAGGTGAACCGCCCCAACCCGGAGGATCCCCTGGGAGTGCTGGCCCAACTGGGAGGCTTCGAGATCGCCGGGCTGGCGGGTGCGGCGCTGGGCGCGGCCTCCCGGCGCGTGCCCGTCGTGCTCGATGGCTTCATCTCCTCGGTGGCCGGAATGGTGGCGGCCCGGCTGTGCCCCCAGGTGAAGCCCTACCTGCTGGCCAGCCACCTCTCCGTCGAGGCGGGGCACACGCGGGTGCTCCAGGAGCTGGAGCAGCGGCCGCTGCTGGATCTAGGCCTGCGGCTGGGCGAAGGCAGCGGCGCCGCCGTCGCCTTCGGGCTGGTGGACACCGCGCTGTGCATCCTGCACGAGATGGCCACCTTCACCTCGGCAGGCGTCATCGATACGGGCCGCTGAGGCTCAGCGAGGGGCCGCGGCGGCTCGCACCGCTTGGGCCACCTCGCCCAGCGCCACGGGGATGGGCTCGCCCCCCGCCATGGGCTTGAGCTGCGCCTTGCCGCTCTCGCGCTCCGCCTGGCCGAGCACCAGCGTGAAGCGCGCCCGCGTCTTGTCCGCGCGCTTCATCTGGCTGCGGAGGCTGCCGCCACGCGTGTCGAACTCCACCTTCAGGCCCTCGCGGCGCAGCCGGCTGGCCAGCGCGAAGGCCTCGTCCGCCGAGCCCTCGTCCGCCACCGCGATGAACACGTCCGGCGGCGCGCCGTACTGCTGACCGCCCTCCTTCAAGAGCAGCGTCAGCCGATCCAGCCCCAGCCCGAAGCCCACCGCCGGCACGTCCGGCCCGCCCAGGCTCTTCACCAGCTTGTCGTACCGTCCGCCGCCGCCCACCGTGCTCGCCGTGCCCAGCGCCGGGTGCGCCGCGATGAACTCGAACGTCGTGCGCGTGTAGTAGTCCAGCCCGCGCACCATCTGAGGGTTGATGACGTAGCGCACGCCCAGCGCGTCCAGCTTGCGCTTCACCTCATCGAAGTGCGCCTTGCAGGGCTCGCACAGGAACTGGAGGATGTCCGGCGCCGCCCGAGCGATCGCCTGGCACTTCTCGTTCTTGCAGTCGAGCACCCGCAGCGGGTTGCGCTCCAGCCGGCGCTGGCAGTCCTCGCACAGCTCGGCCCGGTGCGCCGTCAGGTGCTCCACCAGCTTCTGCTGGTACGCCGGCCGGCACGCCTCGTCGCCCAGCGAGTTGATGTTGAGCGAGATGTCCTGGAGCCCCAGCGCCTCGAGGAGCTGGACGACCATGTCCATCACCTCGACGTCCTGCGCCGGCTCCTTCGAGCCGTACGCCTCCGCGCCGATCTGGAAGAACTGCCGGTAGCGGCCCGTCTTCATCCGCTCGTACCGGAACATCGGGCCGATGTAGTACCAGCGCGTCAGCGGCTCCTGGTTGGACACCGCGTGCTCGATGTACGCGCGCGCCGCGGGCGCCGTGCCCTCCGGACGCAGCGACAGGCTGCGGCCCGCCTTGTCGTCGAAGGTGTACATCTCCTTGCCGACGATGTCCGTCTCCTCGCCCACGCTGCGCACGAACAGCGCCGTGTCCTCCAGCGTCGGCGTGCGGATCTCTCCGTAGCCGAAGCGCGAGAACAGCTCGCGCGTGGTGCGCTCCACGTGCTGCCACGTCTCCACCGGCGCCATCTCCCCGCCCAGCTCTCCGGGCAGGAGATCGTTCATCCCCTTCACGCCGCTGATCTTCTGACTCACGGAATCTCCCCGATGCGCTGCCCCAACCGCAGCACCGCCTCCGGCTGCAGGCTCTCGTCCCACTTCACCCGCTTGGGCTCGAACAGGAGGATGATCGTGGACCCCATCTCGAAGCGGCCCAGCTCCCCACCCTTCTCCACGGGCTTGTGCGCGTCGTACTTGTGGACCTTGCCCGGCTGGCCCGTGTGGGTGACGACCTCGTCATACGCCGCCTTGATGCGCGACACGCACGTGGCGCCGACCTTCACCACCGCGCACTTGCCGGCCACGGTGTCCAGGTACGTCACCAGCCGCTCGTTCACGCAGAACAGCGACTTCTTGTTCTTTACCGACGCGGGGTTCACCGGCCAGAACTCACCGGGGATGTACGCGTAGCCGGTAATCATGCCGCCCAGCGGCGCGTGGATGCGGTGGTAGTCGCGGGGCGACAGGTACACCGTCGTCCAGGCGCCCCCATGGAAGGGCTTGGCCGCCTCGGAGTCCCCGAGCAGCTCGTCCACCGTGTACTCGATGCCCTTGGCCTGCAGGCACCGGCCGTGCTCGGAGTAGCCCACCTGGGACACCCGGCCGTCCACCGGGGACACCACCACCTTCTCCCCCGCGTCCACCGGGCGCATGCCCGGCTTCAGGCCACGGGTGAAGAACTCGGCGAAGGTGGAGTAGCGATCGAACGAGTGCTCCGCCTCCTGCATGTCCACGTTGTACGCCTTGGCGAAGGCCTTCATCGCCATGCGGTGGACGGGCGCCGGCGCGGGCAGGCGCGTGGCCAGCCCCACCGCGGAGGACAGGGCGGACTTGGGCAACAGCTGCATCAACTTCATGAAGGTCTGATCGTTCATTGCGACCGGAGCTCGACTTCCAGGATGGAGGAGAGGAAACGCGTGGACAGGCTTAACGGGCAGGAGCCGCGCCGCCATCCTTCCCCGAGTAGGTGATCTGGATGGCGCTCTTGGGCAACACCGTGAGGACCTTGCCCTCTTCGACGAGGACGACCTGATCGACGAAGCGAGGGAACGACTGGCGGCACGCCAGCCGATCAATCATCTCCCACGTTTCCCGGCTGCCGCGGCCCTCCACGTTGATGGGCTGGCCCCGCTGGAAGCAGCGCGAGTAGCCAGACGAGAGCTCGGACGCCGGGCTGCCAATCGTGGGGCCGACCGAGGCCGCGCCCGCGTCCGGCGTGCCCGCATCCCGCGCCGCAGGGGCCGGGACGGGCTCTGCGGGAGCCGCCGGCTCCGTGCCCGTGCTGCCCGAGCCCGTCCCCGTGCTGGGGAACGTGTCGAACTCGCGCGCGGAGGCGATGGCATCCTCCTTCTCCTGCTGCGCGGCCTCCATGCGCGCGCGGCCCTGCTGGATGCGCTGGCTCAGCTCCCGGGCCGACTGCGCGTCCATGCTGTCGGGAGGCACCAGCTGGAGCTGCGCTTCGATCTCGGCCATCTCCGGCTCGAGGAAGGCCTCGTCCAGCTTCTGGCCGTAGAGCTTGCTGAAGCGCGTGTGGGCCTGCTCGTAGTCCTGGGACGGAGGCCCGGACTCCTTGCGGCACGCGACAGGCGCCAGCACGAGCAGCAGGGTGGACACAAGGCCCGCGAGGGGCCGACGCAGGGAAATCAGGCTATGGGTCCGCACGGGGGGCGTTTATACGCCACCCGGGCTCAGACACCCAGGAACAGTCGCTTGCCGAAATTGAGCGCCAGGTCCGCGTCGAAGATCTTCTGCGCGGACGTCTCGATGTCGTACTCCACACGGGTGTACTCCACCGTGCGCGCGTCCGTGTCGCAGATGACGAAGCAGGCCCGGTTGTCGTAGTCCCGCGGCTGCCCCACGCTGCCCACCGAGATGATGTACTTGTAGCCCCGGCGGATGCCGAACTTCTGGGCCACCACGTCGTTCACCTCGCCGTTGCCGATGGCGAACGCCTTGCACAGGTGGCTGTGGCCGATGAACGTCACTTCCGGCAGCTCCGCCACGAAGGGCGTCAGCTCCCGGGCCTGCTCCAGCGCGAAGATGTACTCGTACGCCTTGGGCTCCACCGGCGAGCCGTGGCAGAAGCCCACCTCGCCCATGCGGTAGGTGTACGGCAGGCTGCGCAGCCACGAGATGTTCTCGTCCGACAACACGCTGGCGGACCAGTCCAGCGCGTGCCTCGCCGCGTCGTAGTAGTACGAGTAGTCCATGCGGCCGGCCACCGCCGCGTCGTGGTTGCCCAGCAGCGTGACTTCCGTCACCGAGCGCACCAGCTCACAGCACTCGTTGGGCGAAGCGCCGTAACCGACGATGTCTCCCAGCGAGACGATGCGGTCTACCTTGTGCCGATCCGCCGCGCGGAGCACCTCGGTGAGCGCCTCGATGTTGCTGTGGATGTCGGAGATGACGGCGATCCGCATTCAAACCTCTTCCAGGGTTGCCGAGCCCATCAGGCCCCGGGCCAGCGGGTCTGCTCGTGGGAGATGATCTGCCTCAATCTCTCGAGGTTCGCAGCATCCAGTTCCTCGAACGCCAAGCCCATGCCCGGCGGCCAGGTGTGCCCGTTCTTCCGCGACCACACCACCTTCACCGCCGTGTGCAGCTCCGGTCCGTTCTCCTCCCCCACCCCCAGTCGCACCGTGGCGCGCGTGCCCTCCTGCAGCGGCGTGCTCGTGCGCAGGAACATGCCCCCCTCGCTCAGATTGCCCACGCGCGAGTACAGGGTGACGTTGCCCCCTTCGCACCAGCAGCGCATACGGGACGGAACCCGCGCGTTCCTACGGTTCTCCATCGACCCGAGTTCCTCCACCGCGTAGCCCATAAAGCCCGCTCCAGCCCTTCCAGCACCCTGGAAAAAGACAGTGTGGGCGCACAGTACGGGGTGGGCTTACATCCGTCAAGTCAGAGAAACCGGCTTTCTCAGCCTTCTTGTCACCCCTCCAAGGGGCCGAGGTCCTCGAAGTGCGTCAACCGCTTGAATTCACTGAAGCGGGCGTGGATTTCACGCTGCGTCAACTCGCGCAGACGGTCCAGGCTGAAGCGCTCCACGGTGAAGGAAGCCATGACGCTGCCCATGACCATGGCGCGACGCAGCGTGTCACGATCGAGCTTCTCGGAGGTGGCCAAGGTGCCCATGAAGCCGCCAGCGAAGGTGTCTCCGGCGCCGGTCGGGTCGAACACCTCCTCCAGCGGCATGGCGGGGCAGACGAAGATGTGCTCGCGCTCGAGCAGCAGCGCGCCGTACTCGCCGCGCTTGATGACGACACGGCTGGGGCCCATGCCGAGGATGGCGCGGGCGGCCTTGAGGATGTTGTGCTCGCCGGCGAGCTGGCGCGCCTCGGCGTCGTTGACGAAGAGCAGGTCCACGCGCTTGAGCGTCTGGAGCAGGGCCTGACGGCTGCCCTGGATCCAGAAGTTCATGGTGTCGGCGGCCACGAGGCGGGGGCTCTTCACCTGGTCCAGCACCTGGGACTGGAGCTCCGGGTGGATGTTGCCCAGGAAGACGTGGGTGGGGTTGCGGTAGGACTCGGGCAGCTTGGGCGAGAAGCTCTGGAAGACGTTGAGCTGGGTGTCCAGCGTCTGCGCCTCGTTGAGCTGGTAGCCGTACTTGCCCTTCCAGCGGAAGGTGCGGCCCTTCTCACGGATGAGGCCCTCGAGGTCCACACCACGCGAGCGCAGGAACTGCACGTGCGCTTCGGGGAAGTCCTCGCCCACCACCGCCACGAGCTTCACGGGGTTGAAGAAGGAGGCCGAGGTGGAGAAGAAGGTGGCCGAGCCCCCGAGGACTTCGTCCTTCACCCCGAAGGGGGTTTCCACCGAATCCAGCGCGACCGAGCCAACGACGAGGAGAGACATGGGGCTTCCTGAGAAAGACCAGAGGTGAGCAGTCCGGGCACGGGAGAACGCAGGAGCCGTGCCGCGGCGAGTTACGACGATTGGCGCGCCGGGTCAAGGCGCCGCCGCTAGGGCGTAGGTACGCTCGGAAGCAGGGCCTTCAGGTCATCGTCCGTGAAGAAGATGCCGCCGCCGAAGAAGAAGTCCCGGCCGGCGATCAGCCGGTTCGTGGACTGGTCGCGCTGCTGAGCGTTGAGGATGTCGTCCATGCCGGCGACGACGAAAAGGTGGTCGAACGCCTGGGCGCGCAGCTGGGCGCGGATGCGCGGGTAGCGCAGCTCCTCGGCGGAGAAGTTGAAGGCGTCCAGCTTCAGCGCCAGCGCGTCCTGCAGGAAGTGCAGGTCGGCGCCCACGCCACCGGTGGACTCGATCAGGCCGAAGCGCAGCGTGGTGAAGTAGTAGCGCTTGGCGAACTGGGCGCTGATCTTGAAGGTCTCCTTGGTGATCTTCTGCACCTGCGTCACCGGCTGGCCGGAGCCCGGAGGGTTGGTCTGCACCTCCTGGACCTCCACCATGCCGCGCGGATCGTCGATGATCTCCAGCAGGTAGTACTTGTCCGGCTTGGGGATGAGCCGCAGCGAGAAGCTGTTCTTGGAGCGCCCCTGGGCCGCCAGGTACGTGCTCTGCAGGCCCACCTCCGTCTGTAGGCCGGTGAGGCGCGAGGCGTAGTCGGACACGTCCTCCACCGTCTCGGCGAGCTTCTGGCCCAGGCGCTCGTCGGCCAGCAGCGTGCCCACCGTGCCCTCGCCGTTCTTCACCTTGGCGGTGATCTCCTCCATGTTGCCCAGCGTCCGGTCAAGCTTCTGGAGCGTGTCCTTCAGGCTGGCCACGCCCTCCTTCAGGTCGCCCTCGTTGTTGCCGACGATCTTCTTCACGTCGCCGAGCACCTCGCGCACATCGCGGGTGATCGTCTCGATGTTGTTGACGATGCGGGTGACCTCCGCCTCGTTCTCCTGGGTCAGCCCGCGCACGTCCTCGGACACGCCCTCGAAGTTGGCCAGGATGGCGTTGAGCCGCTCGCCGCTGCTGCGCACCGTGTTGTCCACCGACTCGGACAGGCGGATGAGGTTCTCGACGATGCGCTGCAGGGAGCCAGCGCCCCGCTCTCCGCCCAGCACGTCTCTGAGCGCCGCCGTCACCTGCTGGATGTCGGCGGTGATCTGGCTCAGCGACTGGAAGACGGCCTCCATGCCCTGGGTGTCGATGACCCGGCGGATCTGCCCGTTGTCCGGCATGGGCTGGCCCTGCTCGGTGCCGGGGTTCAGGTCCAACAGGAAGTCACCCAGCAGCGACTCCGAGCGCTTGGTGAGCACCGCGTCCTCGCGCAGGTCCACGTCCCGGCGGATCTTCAGGAAGACCTTGGCGCGCGTGCCCTCGAGGGTGATGGAGCTGATCTCGCCCACGGCGATGCCGGCGATCTGCACGCGGCTCTTGGCGGACAGGCCCGAGGCATCCCGGAAGTAGGCCCACACGGTGGTGGCCTCCTTGTCACTGAGGCCTCCCTTGCGGGTGAACATGAAGAACGCGAAGAAGAAGGCTCCCGCGGTGAGCACCAGCAGTCCTACACGGAACGGCGTGACGAGCTTCTTCACCAGGGCTTACTCCGAGGGGGTCCGGCCGGGGGGACTCTAGCCGTTTGCAGGGTGCGTTCCAGCATTTCCCACCGACCTGCCGGGCTAGATGTTCCCGAACCAGGTCTGCAGGAACAGCTTGACGGCCGGATGCTCGGAGGCGCGCAGCTGCTCGGGTGGGCCGAACTCGACGATCAGCCCCTTGGACAGGAAGGCGATGTAGTCGGCCACGTTGAAGGCCGAGGAGATGTCGTGGCTGATGACGACGCTGGTCACCTTCAGCTTCGCCTGCGCCGCCAGGATCATCTCGTCCACGTAGTCGGTGGTGATGGGGTCCAGGCCGGTGGTGGGCTCGTCATAGAGGACGATCTTCGGCTCCAGCACCACGGCGCGCGCCAGGCCCACGCGCTTGCGCATGCCGCCCGACAGGTCCGAGGGGAACTTGCCCTCCACCGAGGTGGGCATGCCCATGAGGTCCAGCTTCGAGCGGACCCGCTCGCGCACCTGCTCCTCGGACAGCTCCTTGCGGTGCTCGCGCAGCGGGAAGGCCACGTTCTCGAACACCGTCATCGAGTCGAAGAGCGCGGCGGCCTGGAACACCATGCCGAACTTGCGCCGCGCCTGCTCCAGCTCCCGGTCTCCCAGCGGGACGAGATCCTCCCCGTCCACGAGCACCTGGCCGCTGTCGGGCTTGAGCAGGCCGATCATGTGCTTCATCAGCACCGTCTTGCCCGAGCCCGAGCCGCCGAGAATCACGCAGGTGGCGCCCTCGGGGATGGTGAGGTTGATGCCGGTGAGCACCTTGTGCGCGCCGAACGTCTTGTGCAGGTCGACGATCTGGATCA
Organism: Hyalangium ruber; assembly: GCF_034259325.1. NCBI lineage: Bacteria > Pseudomonadati > Myxococcota > Myxococcia > Myxococcales > Archangiaceae > Hyalangium > Hyalangium rubrum. The sequence goes on from NZ_JAXIVS010000024.1 coordinate 59,975, forward strand.
TCGGCCGCTCGGCGGGAGAGGTAGCGGGGGCGGCGCTCATGAATCAGTGCAGCATCACGCCGACGACGAAGTCGAGGATGAAGATGGACAGGGCGCTGGCCACCATGGCCTGGGTGGTGGCCTGACCCACGCCCTTGGCGCCGCCCGAGGCGTTGAAGCCCTTGTAGCAGCACACCAGCGACACCGAGAGGCCGAAGACGGCCGCCTTGATGAGGCCCTCATAGAGATCGATGGGGTCGAGCCACTGCTGGGTGCGGTTGAGGAAGGTGCCGGCGGAGATGCCCTTGAGGATGACGGACACCATGTACGAGCCGCCCATGCCCGCGGTGTTGAAGAGCATGGTGAGCGCCGGCACCATGATGAGGCTCGAGAGCACCCGAGGCACCAGCAGGTACTGGATGGGGTTGACGGCCATGGTCTCCAGGGCGTCCACCTGCTCGGTGACGCGCATGGTGCCCAGCTCCGTACACATGGAGGAGCCTGCTCGCATGGTCACCATGAGGGCGGAGAACACCGGGGCCAGCTCGCGCGTGAGGGTGAGCGCCACCGTGGGGCCCACCATGCTCTCGGCGTCGAACAGCTCGAAGGCGCGCGCCGACTGGTGGGCCATCACCATGCCGGTGAACATGCCCGTCAGCCCCACGATGAAGATGGAGCCCACCCCCACGAAGTCCAGCTGCGCGAAGAAGTTCTGCAGCCGGAAAGGCCGCCGGAACGTCCAACGGAAAACCTGGAAGCCCAGGTAGGCCACGCCCCCCACATCGCTGATGGCGGCTACGGCGCCCTTTCCGAAGTTCTCCACCGACTGCTGGAGGAGGCTTGGCTCCTTGGGGGGTTGGTCTGCGTTCTCAGTGGCCATGGCGGGTAGGACCTACTCTACGTGCCCGAGGCCCGGGCACAAGTGCCGGCCTTCATTGGGTTGTACGTCTCGGGGTGGATCGCTATCTTGCGCGCCCCGTTTTTCTTTTCACGACAGCAGGACTTTCACGATGGCTACTCAGAAGGTTGGCGGCGAGGTCGACGCGCTCTGCACCCGCTGCAAGCTCTCCCTGGCGCATACCATCCTCGCGATGGTGGGCACCAAAATCGCTCGGGTGCGCTGCAACACCTGCGGAGGTGACCACGCCTACCGCAGCGCCCCGGGAACGACCGATCGTCCCTCCGCCTCCACCACGTCGCGCGCCAGCAGCAGCTCGCGCTCCAGCACTCCCCGGGCCGAGAAGCCCGAGAAGGTCGTCATCTCCTTCGAGGAGCAGCTGGCCGGCAAGGACATCGCCAACGCCCCCAAGTACAGCCCCAAGGACACCTATAAGGTGGACCAGGTCATTCAGCATCCCACCTTCGGGTTGGGGCTGGTGACCGTGGTTCGAGGCGACAAGGTGGACATCGCCTTCAAGTCGGAGACGAAGACGCTGGTCCACGGCCGCGGAGGCGCTCCCGCCGAGCGCCCCGCCTTCCAGCCGCCCAGCGCGCGGCAGTCGGGGCCTGCGGACAAGCCGGTCGCACCTTCGCCCACAGAGGGCGCGGAGGCCGCGCCGCCGGAGGCTTCGGCTCCTTCCGTGCCAGCCGAGGATTGACCTGAAGCCCAGGGAGCGGTGAACTGCGCCGGGGATTTCTCCATGCGCGCGGTGCTCCTGCTTTCCCTGGCTGTCCTCACCCTGCCCCGCGTCGCGGTGGCGGTGGCGCCGGAGGTTCGAGCAGAGCCGGCGCGGGTGGTGCTCGGCCGGGATGTGGGGGTGCGGCTGGAGGTCCGGGTGCCGGCGGGAGCCGGGCCGGTGCGGGCCGCCGCTTCCTCGGGGAGCTTCGCGCAGCCGGTGGTGGAGTCGGGCCCGGTGCGGGTGTTCCAGTGGACGCCGCCGGAGGTCCGCTACCCGCTGGCCGCCATCCTGGTCTTCTGGGAGGAGGGGCGCAGCGGGACTCCCGAGGTGGCCGTCGTCCGTGTCCCGCTGCTGGGGCGCACCACGCTGCCCATCACCACGGATCCCGGCGCGGAGGTGGTGATCGAGATCGCCGAGGCGCAGTTCGGGCCCGTGAAGGCCGATCGCCGCGGCAAGGCGAAGGTGCCCGTGGAGGTGCCCCCCGGAGTGAAGGACGCGCGCGTGCTGGCCACGCGGGGAGCACTGAAGACGGATCGCCGCGTGCCGCTGGAAGTGCCACCCCACAAGCCGCTGGTGGCCGTGTTCCCGCAGGAGCCCCTGCCCCGTTCGGGTGGATGGCTGGTGGTGGCGGGCGAAGGCAGCGTGGAGGCTTCGGCGCTGCAGCTCACCGTCGAGGGGGCGCGCGTGGCTCCCGAGCCGGGTGCTCCCGGCAGGTACCGGGTGAGCCCGCTCCAGGATGCGGAAAGCGTCTCCGTGGAGGTGAAGCGCCGGGACGCCGCGGACAGCGCTCGAGCGCAGGCCTCCGTCATTCCGGGCGAACCGGTGGAAGTGCCAGCGCCTACCGTGGCGCAAGCCGCTCCCGTTCGCCGGGGACTCGCCGTCCACCTGCTGGCCGGGGGCTTCTTCGCGGGAGGCGCCAATCGAGGGCCCTCGGCGGCCCTGGGCGTGTCCTATGCCCTGCCCGTCTGGAACGGCCGGCTCGCGGCGGAGCTGGAGGTCGGCCTGCGCCGTGCCGCGCTCGAGGCGCGGATCGAAGGCTACGGGACGTTGCACTCACGCGTGCTCGCGGGGCCGGTGCTGGCCTCGGCGCGGATGGCCGTCCTGGAGCGCTCGGCCTTCACGCTGTATGGCCGTACGGGCCTGGGCGTGATGCCCTTCCAGCACGTGGTCTCCAGTGACTTTCAGCCCGGCTTCGATGAGAGCAGGCTGGGCCTCATGGCCTTCCTCTCCGCGCAAGGGGCGTACCGCTTCGGGCGCGTGAGCGGCCTGGTGGAACTGCGTGCGGAGTATGGCCCCGCCCACACTTCGCGCCTCGATGCACAGCTGGGCGGCGTGGGCGCAACCCTCGGTGTGAGGTACGAACCATGAACCGCGTCACCGGCGTACTGCTCACCCTGCTCCTGCTGGGAGGCTGCGAGCCCGCTCCGCTGCCAGTGCCGTCGATCCTCTCCGTGGAGCCCGAGCAGATCGTCGAGGGCGGCCCCGCGGTGCTCGTGGTCCGGGTGGACGCGGTGCTGCCCGTCTCGGTGGACTATGGGAACGAGAGCGTGGATCCGGCTCAGCTCGAGCTGAAGCTGCGCGTCGCCGGGGTGCCGACCGAGATCGCCTTCGCCGATCCCGATGGCACACTGGTGGCGCCATTGCCCGAGGGGCTCCCCCTGGGCGCCTATGACATCGGCGTGGCGATGACGGATGGCCGCGAGGCCGTGCGCGGAGCCGCCTTCTCCGTCGTGCCCGCGTCCACGCTCTCGGACCCGCCCGGTGGCGGTGGCAAGGATCCACGTCACCCGCCCCATCCTGGCGGAGGCATCGTCCGGGGAGGCCTGACCGGCTTCCAGATCGACCCCATCCGGGATCAGGTCCGGGGAGTTCCGTTCCGGGTCACCGTGCGGGCCCTGGGGCCGGGCGCGAATACCTACCAGGGCGAGCTGTCCTTGCGCGCCAACCGGGGAAGAGTGGAATCCGGCAGGCCGGGGCGCTTCGACACCGGCGTCCTCGTGGAGGAGATCTCCCTGCACCACCCAGGTCCCAACATCTACCTCATGATCGAGGACTCGCTGGGCAATCGGGGACTGTCGAACTCCTTCCGGGTGCGACCGCACTGAGCGGGCACTGCTCCGGTTATGCTGTCCCTCGTGAATCGATGGACCTCCCTGCTTGGCCTGGTGCTGTGTGCCTGTGGCTCCTCCGAGCCACCGATGCCTTCCATCGCGTCCGTGACGCCTCAGCGCATCTCGACCAGTGAGTGCGTCGCGCTGGCGGTCGAGCTGAACGGCGCGCTGCCGCTGAAGCTGGACTACGCCAAGGACTCGGTGGAGCTGCTCTCGCTGGGAGCGCTGGGCATCGCGGACCGGAGCTTCTCCATCCTCCGGATGGAGGACCAGGGACGGCGGCTCCTCACCGAGGTGCCCGCGGGGCTGCCCGTGGGGGTCCAGGACGTGCGCGTGACGCTCGCGGATGGCCAGCAACTGGTGCGCCCGGCGGCCTTCGAGGTGACCCGGCCGCTGGTGCTCGAGGGGTTCCAGATCGAATACGTGCTGGATCAGGTGCGCCAGGTGCCCTTCACGCTGACGATCCGGGTGACAGGGCCGGACGCGAAGCTCTTCCAGAGCCGGGTGAAGCTGCGCTCCAACCGGGCCCGCATCGAGCCGGCTTTGAGCGCGCCCTTCGTGGAAGGGGTGCTCGTGCAGGAAGTCACGATGGATGACGCTGCGGGCAACAACGTCCTCATCGAGGTGGAGGACTGTACGGGTCGGGTGGTTAAGTCGAACGAGTTCCGCCTCGACTCGAGGCCGTGACGTGTACCGCCACCTGCTGGGAGACCACCACATGGACTTGATTGGGCAGCTCACGCAGCACCTCGGAGTCAATCCGCAGCAAGCGCAGGGGCTCGCTGGCTCCGTGCTGGGCCTGGTCCAGGGCACCGTGAAGGAGAAGCTCGGAGAGGACGCCGCGAGCCAGGTGGGTCGTGCGGTGCCCGAACTGCAGGGCTGGCAGCAGGCGGCTCAGGCGGCGGCGCCCGCGTCGGACACGGGCGGCGGGATGTTGGGCGCGCTCGGCGGGATGCTGGGCGGTGGGAGCTCGCAAGGCGGCGGCCTGGGCGGGATGCTGGGCGCGCTCGGCGGGGCCGCGTCCCAGGCTGGTGACGTGGCGGCGCTCGTGTCGCTGGCCCAGCGGTTCAACATCGACTCGAGCAAGGCCATGCTGGTGGCCCCGCTCGTCCTCGACTTCCTCAAGTCGCGGCTCGATCCAGGGCTGGTGAGCAAGATCCTCTCCGTGGTGCCGATGCTGGCTGGCGGCGGCTCGGGTGGACCGGGTGGAGGTGGGCTCGGCGGCGCGCTCGGCGGACTGCTGGGCTGAGCTCCTTCACCGGCTCTCGCTGCCGCGCTGAAAGGCGGCGGTCAGGAAGCGCTCCACGGCCCAGGTGGTGATCTGCCCACCCGGGCCCGCGGGGTTCGCGTCGCAGCCGTGGGTGGCCCAGGGCAGCTCGAGTTCCAGGTGGGGCACCTTGGCCTCGTTCAGGCGCCGGGCGAGACGTCGGCTCTGCTCGGCGAAGACCAGCTCGTCCCGGGTCCCATGGACCAACAGCGTGGGAGGCGAGCTGGGAATCACGAAGTCGATGGGCGAAGCCGCGTCGAAGTGCTCCTGGACCTGGGCGGGCGTTCCTCCGAGGTACTCGCGTAGCGTCTTCGGGCTGTCCATCACCCTGGGGTTGGTGGGGTTGGCCCAGCCCCAGTTCATATCGGTGGGCGCATACAGCGCGACGACGGCGCGGATCGCGGGATCGCGGGCGGTATAGGCGGCGAGCAGGGCCAGCTGGCCTCCCGCGGAGCGCCCGAGGAAGGCGATGCGCGAGGCGTCGAGCTCCAGCTGGGAGGCGTTCTCCCGCAGCCAGGCCAGGGCCGCGAGCACGTCGTCTCGCTGGCTGGGGAAGGTGTGCCGGGGCGCGAGCCGGTAGTTGATCGCCGCGACGGCGACGCCCCGGGCGGCGAGATAGCTGTTCAGCCAGTCGAGCTGGGTGCTGTCCCCACTGTTCCAGGAGCCTCCGTGAACCACCACCACGAGCGGCAGGGGCCGGGGCGCATCCGGGCTCCGGTACAGATCGAGCTGCAGCACATGGCCATCGACTTCCCGGTAGGTGTGCCGGGTGGGCACCACCTTGGGGGTGGAGACCGAGAGCAGATCACCCAAAACGAGGGGCGAGGTCCGAGCCGGAGCACCTGGGCGCCCCTGCGGCAGGACGGGGCCGAAGGTCTGCGCGAAGCGCGCCTCCAGTCCCTTCACGTAGCCGAGGGCTCGACCCAGCGAGGAGAGCAGGAGGAGCGCGGCCAGCGCGGCCAGCCCCCAGGCGATCTGGGAGCCCAGGCCCACGCCGCCCGGCAGCAGCAACAAGAGGAGCGGAAAGACGGCCAGGACGTGCCCCCACTCGGTCGCGGCCACCGCGGGCTTCCAGAGGGAGCCCACGGGGGCCTTGAAGAACCCGAGCAGTCCCAGCCCGAACAACAGGCTGGAGAGAATCAGACGCAGGATGTCGAGCAGTTCCACGAAAGGGACTCCCAGCAGAACCTAGATGTTGATGCGCGAGCTGACCGTTCGGATGTCCATGCCCAGCGCTGAGAACTCGGTAGCGTGGGCGCGCAGCATCTCCACCAGCCTCGGGTGTACGTCATCCTCCTCGTTGGTCAGGAGGAAGCCGTAGTTGGTCTTGGACAGCATCCAGGAGATCCACAGCATCTCGGTGGCCTGGTCCGGAGGCGGAGCGGTGTCCAGATCGTCCTCGGACGGCAGGCGCCCGTCCTTGCCCCAGCGCAGCCCCAGGCAGGCGTACTGAACCTCGCCGGCGTCGTCCCATTGGAGGTTGTTGGCCCAGGCGTGCCGGAAGGTCGCGAAGTAGATGACGTAGCGGCAGAGCTGCTTGAGCGCCTCCAGCTCGCCGGGCTGGGGGGCGTCGGTCTGGGTCACCGCGCTCACGGCCCGGGGCGGCGGCTGAGCGGCCTTCTCGTCCAGGTTCATGCGCTCGGAGCGCACGAACCACGGCGCGTCCTTCCCCGCCACCCGCGCCCGCAGGTAGCGGCACACGAAGGCGGGCACCGAGTGGGCCACGAGATCCTCCGAGAAGCGGCGAACCTCCTTCCACTGCGCCACCACCGCGTTGCCGTGCTCGGCGAAGAAGGCGTCGACGTGCTCGCCGAGCAGCTTCCAGAACAGCTGCGCGGCGTGAGCGTAGCGGTGCCCTTCGCACACCGGCGTCGCGGGTGAGAACCCCCGCCAGTCGTAGCTGCCCATCAGGTGCTGCAGCCGCTCCTCGACCCCCTTCTCGGTCAACGCGCTGGCGCGGGTGACGTAGCCGCTCGGGCCGATCAGGAAGCTGTTGGCGGACTGATTGATGAGCACCACCTCCCGCAGGTGGGGCAGGAGCAGCCAGCGAACGGGGTTCCATCGCAGGTTCCGGTGCGCGGCGACGGCGTACTGCTCGACGTTGAAGTGACACTGCCCGAGGTGGTTGCCCAGCTCGGTGTCCAGCGTCGCGCTCACCCGGGCGATGCGCTTGGCGGCCTCCCAGTCCGGGCCATCCTCGGGTGTGAAGGTCCTGCGGGTGATCGGCGATCCAGGCGCCGTCGCCCCGGGCTCCCGCAGCCCCAGGATGATGCGCACGGGCAGCACCCGGCCCTCCACCAGCCGCAGCCGCACGTCGACGTCGGGCAGGCAGTGGATGCCGTCCTGTTCATAGGCGTTCCACGGGAAGTAGAGCCGGAAGGCGTTCGGATCGCCGGGGACCTCGGGGTCCCGGTCCAGGATCGTCGCGAACATGCCGTTGAGCAGGCGTTCGCCGAAGAAGGCATCACTGCGGGAGGAGCCCGGCTCCTGCCGCTCCATGCGGACGGTCATCGACTCGGGATAGTCGGCCTGCAGCTTCTCCATGCTGGGAACCCGCCCCAGGCGGATCTGGAGGAGGTGCTGGCGCTTGACGAGCTCGATGGGATTGACGGCCTTCAACATCGCCAGGGAGCGCCCCGGGGCATAGGCCGTCGGAGGGGTGCCCTCCTCGTTGACGAGCAGCCGGGCCAGGGGCGTGCTCGGATCGTATTCCCAGTAGGGCAGCCGGAGCGTGCCGAAGTCGTAATGGAGCCCGCCGTGATCGTCCGGTCCCCGCTGCGAGCCGATGCGCCGCCAGCTCTCCACCACCCGCCCATCCTTGCGGAAGGTGTGCTGGGGCTCGAAGAAGAGGAGCTCCAGATCCGGCAGGTCCCCGCTCCCCGCATCCGCGGGATCGTAGCGGATGGCGAAGTGCCCCTCGGCGTCCGTGAAGCCCTCGCCCAGGAAGTCGTCCGGAGCACCAGGGTCCCGGTCCCACAGCTCGACCTTCAGGTGGTGCAGCGGAATGGGGCCCTGGGGGCCGTCCTGCTCGAAGACGAGGCGCCCGGTGGCGACGGCGGGGAGCGTGGCGAGGTCCCGGGTGGGCCGAGGCCGCACGCGCGGAGCCAGCTCGCGGCTGACCGCGGCGCGCTCTTCGGGACCCAGGCTCGCGTACCACCGGGCCAGTTCGGAGGGTTCGAGGAGGTTTGACTCGCCGTCTCGGGTCCTGACACCCAGAAAGGACAGCAGGCGGCGCAGCGGGCCGCGAGAGGCGGGGCTCATGCCAAAAGGAAGGTATCAGAGAGTCGAAGTGCCCAGTAGTGTTGCATTCCGGTCAATCCATGGTCTGGAATAGCCGCCCATTGGGGATTCCATGACCGTCACCTACAAGCTCACGATCCGCACGAGCGCCAAGCTCGGCTCGGGGACGAACGCCGAGATCGGCGTCAGCATGGTCGGGACGAAGGGCGAGAGCGAGAAGTACAAGCTGGACAAGCGCTTCCACAATGACTTCGAGGCCGGGTCGGAGGGCGTCTACGACATCCAGACGCGCGATCTCGGCGAGCTGCTCCTGCTTCGGTTCACCAACGCGGGGGGAGGCCTGGCGGGCGACTGGCTGCTCGACTCCGTCCACGTCACCGCGGGAGAGAAGCGCTGGTACTTCCCCTACTTCCGCTGGGTCGTGAGCGGCTCAACGGCCGAGGTCCTCGAAGGCACGGCGCGGCTCCCGCAGCACGCGCGCAACGAGCGTGAGGCATCCGCCCGTGGCGAGCAGCTCGAGAGCCGCAAGGCGCTGTATGTCTGGCGCCCCGCCGAGGCGACCGCCCAGCTTCCCGGCGCGCTCGACATCAGCAAGGAGCGGCCGCTCCCGAAGGATGAGCGCTACCGGGGGCTGACCGACGGTAGCTACGAGGCCGTCTTCGCCAAGACGATGGCGGCGATCAAGCTGCACATGCCCGTGCTGGCCAACGCCTGGAACGGGCTGGTGGACATCTTCGATGTCTTCAAGCGCATCGAGCTGCCCCGGATCGCCCAGCGGTGGCAGGACGACTACGAGTTCGCGCGCCAGGCCGTGCAGGGCATCAGCCCGGTCCACATCCAGTCCATCACCGCCCTGCCCGAAGGGCTGCCGCTCACCGACAGCGAGCTGCGAGGCCTCCTCTCTCCGGGCACCTCGCTGGAGCAGGCCCTGGCGGCGAAGCGGGTCTTCCTGCTGGACTTCGAGATCCTGGAAGACATCGCGATGTACCGGCACGTCAACAAGGACGGTGTCGAGGAGCAGCGCTGGGCGCCGGCCTCCCGATGCCTCCTGTATCTCGACGACACCCGGCAGCTCCGGCCGATCGCGATCCAGCTCGGCCGCGATCCCGCGCAGGATCCGGTGTTCACGCCAAATGACGCCGAGCACGACTGGCTCGCCGCGAAGATCTACGTGCGCTGCAGCGAGGGCAACACCCACCAGATGGTCGGGCACGCGCTGCGGACGCACTTCGTGGCGGAGCCGTTCGTCATGGCGACGATGCGCAACCTCCCGGACCCGCACCCTGTCTACAAGCTGATGCGGCGCCACTTCCGCTACACGCTGGCGATCAACGAGGGAGCGCGCCAGGGCCTGCTCGCCGAGGGCGGCGTGTTCGATGCCTTCATCGCCACGGGAGGTCCTGACAAGGGCCACCTGCAGCTGGGCAAGAAGGGCTTCGTGCGCTGGAAGCTGGCGGACAACAAGCCACGGCCGGACATCGAGCGCCGAGGTGTCCTCGATCCGGCGGTCCTCCCCCACTACCCCTACCGGGACGACGCGCTGCCGCTGTGGGATGCGATCGAGGAGTACGTCGGCGATGTGCTCCGGCACTTCTACAAGTCCGATGCCGACCTCGTGAACGACCCCGAGATGCAGGCTTGGTGGGCGGATCTGACCGAGCGAGGGCTGCCCGTCGAGAAGCTCCCCTGCACGCAGCTCACGCGCGTGGCGGACCTCGTCGACATGCTCGCCACGGTGATCTTCACGGTCAGCGTTCAGCACGCGGCGGTGAACTACCTCCAATACGAGCACTACGCCTTCGTGCCGAACGCGCCGCTGTGCATGCGCCAGCCGCCGCCGAGGACGAAGGGAGTGCTCGGCCCGAACGACATCGCCGAGATGATCCCATCCAAGTCCCAGACGCTCTGGCAGGTCGCCATCGGTCGCGCGCTCTCCAGCTTCGGTGAGGACGAGGAGTTCCTGCTCCACGAGGGCGGATGGCGCGAGGAGTACTTCCAGGAGCCCGAGCTGGTAGCGATCCGCGAGCGGTTCCACGAGCGCCTGCGCGCCCAGCTTGCCGCGGTGAAGGCGCGCAACGCCAAGAGCGATGCGCCCTACACCGTCCTGCAGGCTGACAAGATCCCCTGCGGGATCACCATCTGAGGCGCCCACCCGTGCCGAACCTGCTCTCTCGCAGCGTGTTCAACCTGCTCTTCGGCTCCAGGCGCAAAGGCCTGGAGTCCCTCCCGGGGCCACAGCCCGGCATTCTCGGCACCGTCGGCGACTTCATCGGGGCCTCGCCCTGGGACGTCTGCGCGCGTTATGGCCGCGAGTACGGCGGAATCACCTTGATCTGGATGGGCCCCAGCCCGGCACTGGTGCTCAACGATCCGGCGCTCATCGAGCAGGTGCTCGACTCCCGCCGGATGGAGTTCGAGAAGGGCGCGATCAGCGATCAGATCCGGCCGAGCGTCCCGCACGACACACTCTTCATCGCCAAGCTGAACGAGGACTGGGCGGAGAAGCGCAGGGCCGACCCCTTCGAGCAGCCGTGGTACGAGGACTGGCTGGCCGCCCAGGTGGGCCCGATGCAGGTGTCGATCGCGGAGGCCGTGGAGTCCCTCATCGGGCAAGCGTCGATCGATCTCACCCCCGCGCTGCGCCGGATGACCGCCGACGCGTTCACCGTCGCGGCGGTCGGAGAGAAGCTCCCGGAGCCGGTGTTCGTGGACTTCATGCTGCTCGCCCAAGCGGCGGACGCGCGAATCCAGGCGAAGCTCCCCTTGAAGTTCGTCTCTCCGCCCAAGGGCTTCGAGGCCGCCCGGGCCCGCTTCTACGGGTACTTCGCCGAACGGGCCCGCGCGGCACGCCAAGCACGCAACCCGAGCGCGGTGGACCTGCTGTCGCGGATGCTGCGCGAGATGCCCCAGCTCGATGACCTGGCGCTGGCGCACATCCTCGGAGCGCTCTACTTCGGCGGTGTCTTCTCCACGAGCACCACCCTGGTCGGGGCGTTCCACCAACTCCAGAAGCACGCTGCCGCCGAGGAGCGCCTCGCTGCCGAGGCCGCCACGCTGGCCGAGGCCAGGCTGACCCTGGAGAGGCTGCGCGGCGCGCACTGGATCGAGGCCATCGCGTATGAGTCGATGAGGCTCCTGCCGGCGGTGCGCATCTTCACCCGTACGCCGGTGGCCGACGCGAAGCTCGCCGGCGTTACCCTGCCCGCGGGTTCGCTGATCATGATCTCGAACCAGCACCTGCACCGCGATCCCTCCTACTGGCGTGACGCGGACACCTTCGATCCCTCCCGGTGGCTGGACGGCGGCGTGGCGCGCGACCCGCTAGGGAGCGGTCACTTCTTCCCATTCGGGCGTGGACCCCGAGCATGCGTGGGTGGCGCCTTCGCGGTGGCCGTCCTGCAGACGGCGCTCGCGACAATCGCCGCTCGCGTGAAGGTCCACGTAGACTCGACAGAGCCCTTCGAGGAGGGCTTCTTCTTCGGGGTGGTCCTCCCGAAAGGCGTTACTGGCAAGCTCGTCCCTCGCGTCGCCTCCCGTCCCACCTCCCTCGTGGAATCCGCATGACCCTGTTTCGACACCCTAGAGACCGCATCCCCGTTCTGCTGTTCGCGTGCATGTTCGCGTTGGACCTGACGGTGTACTTCACGGCCACCAACTGGTGGTTCCCGATCCTGTGGCTGGGCCTGGGGGTGATTCCCAAGGGCTGGATCTGCGCGTGGAACCACCACCACCAGCACGTGCCGATGTTCCGGCACACCCTGCCCAACCGCCTGCTCGAGGTGGTGTTCGGCTTCCTGACGGGAGTGACCTCGCACGCGTGGTTCCTGCACCACGTGGTCGGCCACCACCGCAACTACCTGGACCAGGAGAAGGACGAGTCACGCTGGAAGCGCCGGGATGGCACGACCATGGGAGAGCTGGAGTATTCGTTCTTCAATGCCCTGGTGGCCTACCCCCGGGCGTTCAAGGTAGGGCTGCAGCACCCGCGAGCGCTGCGAACCTTCCTGGTGATGGGCGTGCTGCAGGTGGCGCTGCTGGGCCTGCTGTTCTGGCACAACTGGTACAACGCGCTCTGCGTCTTCCTGCTGCCCATGTGCGTGTCGTTGTACGTGACGGTCTGGGCCACCTACTTCCACCACACGGGGCTCGAGACGACGGAGCACAGCCATGCCTCGTACAACATCGTTCATCGGGGCTACAACCTGATGACGGGCAACCTCGGCTACCACGCCGCGCACCACGCGAAGCACGGCCTGCACTGGTCGCAGCTGCCCGAACTGCACGCGCAGATGGCGAAGGACATTCCCCCCACCCTCTACCGGCAGGCGGGCATTCCGTTCGTGTGGTTCGGCTCGGGGGCGAAGGTGGAACTGAGCCCCTCGGAAGTCGAGGCGCTTGCCCAGTACGGCCGCACCGCGCGCACCTGAGCGCTCAGGTGCCGCGCTCCTCGTGCTCGAAGGCAGAGATTCGAGCGAGCTGATCCAGCGCCGCGGTGAGGCTCGGGCCGGCGACGTCCCGAGCGAGGCTCCGTACCCACGGAGCCCGGTCGAGGCGGTCCGCGAACCGCCGGCAGGCCCACACCATGGCGGGAATGAACGCCAGCCCGAACAGCAGGTTGGCGAGCAGGTACTTGGCACCCAGCAGCGCGTACGCATCCAACCCCGGCAGCACCCGCAGGCCGACGATCAAGAGCGGTGTCCAGAGAAGTGGAGCGAGCAGCATCACCGCCTGCGTGGTCCGGATCCTGGCCACGCGCAGAGACTCCAAGCGGCGCTGGATCTCGATCACCGGGGCGTCGTAGTCGATGGCACTGGCCATCACCCATTCCCGGATCGTCGAGATGAGCACGCCCAGGACCACGAGGTGCAGGGAGAGGGCTGGGACGAGGAAGCGGAACTCGGAGAGGTGCGCGGCGATGAACGCGCCCATGGCCACCACGGCCACCCCGTCGATGACCAGCCGGATGGCGATCATCGCCCGTACGCGCTGCATCGCGGACTTCGTCTTGTCGAGATCCAGGGTGCGCAGCCGCCGCCGATTGAGGCGGAGCACCTCATCCAACCGTCGATCCTGCGCAGCCCAACGCTGCCGAAGCTCATCGAGTTCCATGGTCAAGCCTCCATGTCGCGTAGGTGGTCCCGGAGCCGCTCTTTCAGGCGTCCAATCCGGGTGGCCACATTGGTGGTGCTGATGCCGAGCACCTCGGCGATCTCGGCGTGGCTGTGGCCGTCCAGGTAGAGCATCGCCAGGGCCTTGTTCAGGTCATCGAGTTGGGCAATGGAGCGGTAGAGGAGCTCGATCTCTTCCGTCGGCTCCGAGCCCGCCTCGCCGACGACCTGGAGCACCTCGTCGCCAGCGGCGGTGAGGTGCTGGTGCCGAGTGCTCTCGCGGCGCTGGAAGGAGATCGCCACGTTGAGGGCGATGCGGTACATCCAGGTCGAGAACGGGTACCGCGCGTCGTAGCGAGGGAATGACTTCCACAACTGGACGATGGTCTCCTGCACCAGGTCATCCTGGTCGGAGGCCGTGCGGCCGTAGGCTCTCGCCACCTTGTAAAGGATCCGTCGGTGGTCCTCTACGAGGGCGAGGAAGCGTTCTTGTGGGTCCAGTTCGGCCATCGCGATCCCGTGGGTGCCTCCAGCGCTTTCGGCGCCTGGGTAGCTCTCACCCCGTTATTCGCGGCAGGTCGACGGATATCACACGGGGTGTTTTTTTCTTCGCTTCCCTTGGCCAGAGGGGGCAGCGTACCGAGCGCCCGGAGGATGGACTCCCTCCTCGGGTCCTTGGTTCACGGGAGGCTCTCCCCGAATTTAACCTGTGCCCCTCTCACGAGGAGGGGTGACCCATGCTGCTACCGCGAGCAACCGCGCTGCTGATGGCACTGGTGGTCGGGTGCAATGGTACTTCGAGAATCGTTCACTCGGACACGGGCAAGGGTGGAAGCATCGTCATCCGCATTCCCCGCTCCAACCAGGCAGCGCCGGTGAAGTTGGAAGCAGATGAGTTCGCTCCTGCTTTTCGAGGCGTGGCTCGACAGGTGCGTCTGCTCGGTACTGCTCGAGAAACCGTGCGCAGGACGTTCCTGTTGGACACGCTCAGCCTCGATACGCTGAGCGGCGATTTCCTCTATCTGCCCCGAGACAGGAAGCTGGTCCCCATGGGAGGGGGGGCTTCGCTGGAAGGGGCGCTGACCGCGGAGGAAGAGAAGCTGGCGGATGACTACAGGGGCTGGTGCTCTCGCGCACATGGCTTCGTGGGAGACTGTCTCGGGGGCGCACTGGTAGGTGGGCGCTACTTGGACCTGCAAGGCCGTTATGTCCTGGCACTGGCCCTCAGTAAGAGCCCCGTCATCTCCGAAATGCAGGCCGCGCTGGGGGAGATGGTCAGCTTCCAAGCGATCATGAGTGCGGCGCTATGGATGATCATGACCCTGCTGGTTCTGCTCGCGATACCAGAGCCGGTGACCAAGGGGCTGGCGGCCAGTCTGGCCGTGGTCCTGATTTTCTGGGTGGGGATCGAGACGCTCTACAACCTCGTGACGGGCTGGCTCGAATTGGCGCAAGAGGTGACGTCCGCCACCACCTTCGAGGAGCTCCGCGCGGCAGGCGAGAGGTACGGCAAGCGGATCGGACGCGATGCAGCGCGGGTTCTTGCCATGCTCGCGGTAGCCGCCATCGGCCAGACAGCTCAGGGATTCGCGGGGAAGGTGCAGACGCTGCCCGGCTCGGCACAGGTGGCCACACAGGCCGAAGCGCAGGCAGGCTTCTCGCTATCCGCGGCCGGGATGGTGGAGGAGGTGGCAGTGACGGCCGAGGGCTTCAGCATGACCTTGCCACCGGGCGTGGTGGCCATGGCGGCAGGGGCGGGTCGGGGCAATGACACCTGCATCGAAACGCACCACATCGCGACCATCTGCAACGACAAGTCTGCCTCGCGGGGTGGTCCGTGGACTCCCAGGTTCCGGGAGCTTTTCGCCAAAGCGGGAATGAAGCTGAACGACCCAGCGAACAGGCTGCCCGTTCAGGGACACAAAGGGCCACACCCTGAGCGGTACCATCGAATCGTGTATGACCGTGTCGTCAGGGCGACGGCCACTTGCCGAAGCATCACGGAGTGTCGTGCGAAGCTGACGCAGACGCTCGAGAGACTGGCGCAGGAGATCGGCACGCCAGGGACAGAACTCAACCAACTCGTCACCCAGGGCAATCCACGATAGAGGGGACTCATGTCGCGGCGCTTCTACAGACTCGTTGACGATGTCTACGTCCCGCGCCGGTGGCACCTCGCTACACCTCTCGATGGGCAAGGACACAAGGTGGACTGCTGGGACTTCACGAAAGGAGCAGCCGTGAAGTCCAAGGGTCGATTGCGTATACCCCTTGAGCATGCAGGCAGTTCGCTCGACTTCTCGGAGGCAGGGGTGATGGTCCCCGTTGTCCACGTCAAGGCAGCGTCCGTGTTCACAGAGCGAGCTTCCTCGGACGTGCAGCTCCTCCCTGTGG
Source organism: Hyalangium ruber (assembly GCF_034259325.1). NCBI lineage: Bacteria > Pseudomonadati > Myxococcota > Myxococcia > Myxococcales > Archangiaceae > Hyalangium > Hyalangium rubrum. The sequence goes on from NZ_JAXIVS010000024.1 coordinate 75,693, forward strand.
ACGTCGAGGGCCAGCCGGATCAGTACTTGGTCCTCGTGGCCACGCGATCGATCCGCTGTATCGACGAGAAAGCTTCCAAGGTGCAGCGCTGGAAGCCCGAAGACGGGCTCCCCGACATGGTCGGCAAGTACTACGCCGTGGATGACCTGCACATTGACGAGGCGAAGGTCGGGCCCGCCAAGGTGTTCCGCCCCGAGGGCTGGGAGGTTGCTCTTATCGTCTCTCGGGACATCAAGGAGGCGCTAGAGGCCATTAGCGCCACCGGGGTGAAGTTCGAGCAGGTATAGCCTGAAGGCTGTCAGGGGGTTGCCGTTCCGGTCGTGGCGCCCGCTCCGCTCCGGAGCAGCAGGGCAGCCCGCTTGATGGCGGACCGGATGCGGACATAGGTGCCGCACCGGCAGACGTTCTCGCTCATGGCCGCGTCGATGTCCGCGTCGGACGGATTCGGGTGGGTCCGAAGCAGCGCGACCGCGGCCATGATCTGTCCCGGTTGGCAGAAGCCGCACTGGGCCACATCCTCGGTGATCCAAGCCTGCTGCACCGGGTGCAGCCCCTCGCCGCCCAGTCCCTCGATGGTGGTCACCTGGTGACCCACCACGCCGTTCACGGGCTGGATGCAGGGGCGGAAGGCCTCGCCATCGAGGTGGCTGGTGCAGGCGCCGCACACCCCTACCCCACAGCCATATTTGGGCCCCGTCACTCCCAGGATGTCGCGCAGCACCCACAGCAGAGGCAGATCCCCGGGCGCCTCCACCGACACCGTCTGACCATTGAGGGTGAATTGATAGGCCGGCATGGTCAGGCTCCTCCGTCGAGGATCGGGAAGCGGGTGGGCATGATGCCTCGCGCACGGGCGATGGCGTTGGCCAGCGCCGCAGCCGCGCTGGGGTAACCGAGTTCCCCCACGCCACCGACGCGGTCATCCGACCGGACGAGGTGTACCTCGATCGTCTTGGGAGTGTGCTTCATCCGCAGCCACCGGTAGTCGGCGAAGCTGCCCTCGCGCACAGCCCCCGAGTCGATGTGGATTCCCGCGCTCAGGGTGGTGGACATCGCGTCCACGGCGGCGCCTTGGAGCTGGGCCTCGACGCTCTTGGGGTTGATCGGCAGGCCGACATCCGCCGCGATGACGACGCGCAGCACCTGGGGAACCTCTCCGGTGACATCCACCTCGACGAGGTGGGCGATGGCGCTGTCCCATTCCTCCAGGACGGCGACTCCCTGAGCGACACCGGGCGGCAGCGCCCTGCCCCACTGCCCCTCGAGCACGACCTTGTTCAGGACCGCCTTGAGCCGGTTCGACGTGAGCAGGGACCGCCTCAGCTCGACCGGATCGCGGTGGAGCTCCCGGGCCAATTGGTCGACGAAGATCTCATTGGCCACGCCCACCTGACTGGTGAACACGGACCGGAAAGAGGCGGTGGGAATCGGAAGCGGCACCTCGCGCAACTCCTGCGACACGAGGCCGAACAGGTACGGTACATGCTGCGTGATCGCGAAGAACACCGCGCTGGTCACATCGGGCAGGTACTTCCCCGCCATCGCGGTGACGAGATCGCCAAAGCCGTGCGGGAACTCCACGGTGGGGATGGCGGCGCGGTGATGCCAGCCCAGGATCAATCCCCCCAGGCCGACATAGGCGAGGATCCGGTGGTGGCTGGCGGGCCGGTAGCGCCCATGGCGCATGTCATCGTTGCGCGTCCACATCAGCTTCACCGGCCGCCCGAGCGCTCGCGAGGCGAGAGCGGCTTCCACCGCGGCCTCGGGGAAGAACCTGCGGCCGAACCCACCCCCCGCGCGAACGACATGCACCTTGACCCGCTGCGGAGTGAGCGCCCACCCGAGCGCCGCGGCCACCTCACGCTGTGCGAACTTCGGATCCTGGGCCCCCGACCAGACCTCCGCGCGGTCTCCCACCACGCTGGCGACGCAGCTCTGCGTCTCCATGGGAGCGTGGGCGAGATAGGGGAAGTCGAAGCGCCCTTCCAGCGTCTTGACCGTGAGTAGTGGAGGCAGCGGCCTGGAGCCAATGGCCTCACGCAGCTGAGCCCGGATGTCCACGTCGGACAGATGGCTGGCGGGGCCCGGCGCCCAGGAGATCTGCAAGGCCTCGCGAGCCGCGAAGGCCTGCGCGAAGTTCTGTGCGGCCACCGCGATGCCCGTGGGCAGGGGCGCCACCCCCAGCACGCCCGGCATCGCCAGCGCCGCCGAGGCATCGAAGGACTGGACCGATCCCCGAATCGTGGGAGGCCGCGCCAACACCACCGGCACCGCGCCGGGGATGTCGAGATCCAGGGTGTAGTTCGCCGCGCCGGTGACGATGTCCCGGGCATCGAGGCGGCCCGTGGGCTGCCCGACCACCGTGTACTCGCTCGGATCCTTCGGCAGCGGAAGCACCTCGGGAAGCAACACGCGCGCGGCTTCCTCCGCCAGCTCCCCATAGCTGGCACGGCGACCATCGGGAGCGATCACCTCGCCGTTGGCGGTGGTCAGGGTGAGCGCCAGCACGCGCCAGCGGTGCGCGGCGGCGGTGACCAGCCGCGCACGGGCCTCCGCGGCAGCGGCACGCAGCGGGCCAGCCAGGTAGCGCATCGTCGACGACAGCCCGGTGAGCTGGATGAGCCAGCGCGAATCCGCATCGGCGGGGCGCACGTCCACCGAGCCGAGGTCCGTGTCGAGCTCCTCGGCGACGAGCATGGCCACACCCGTGGTGATGCCCTGACCCATCTCGGTGCGAGGCAAGGTGGTGAGGACCCGACCATCACTTTGGAGGGCGATGTAGAGGTTGAACGCCCTCTCCTCGGACGACGTCGCCGCCTCCGCGGAAGGAACGTCGAGCCCCAATCGCGCCGCGACCACCAACGTGGGCGAAGCCACGACCCACGTGAGGAAGCGGCGGCGGTCGAGTCCCCCCGAAGCGGCTGTATCCGGTTTCAGCGAGTCAGCCATCCGGGGGGCTGCCCGGGTACCTCTCCTATACGCACTCCGGAGGAATGCAGGCCGCGGGGAACATCCTCGCCGTCTCGCTGGAGACCAGCAGCACCGGGCAGAACGGTCAGGTCGTCTTCTACGACATGAGCAACCCCGGAACCCCCGTTCTCCTGCCCCCGAGACGCATGGGGAACACGGCGGCGGCGGGGACGGCCTCGCTGGCGAAGCTCTCGGACGGCGCGTTCCTGCTCATCCTCGGACAGACCGATGCCAACAACCTGGAGTTCTATCGCTCCAGCTCCGGAGATCTCACCCAGTCCACGACGAGCTTCGACCCGGTGGACCTGTGGAACGAGGGCGAGCTGCGCTCCACGATCGGTGACTGGGAGTTCGGCAACTACCAGAACCTCAACCTGATCACGCAGTGCGACGGCTCGCTCTTCCTGGCGGGGACGCACCGCAACTCGGCCACCAGCCAGGACTGGATCGACCTGTACCGGCTCACCGACGAGTCCGGCCAGATGGTCATCACCAAGGTGGCCAAGAAGCACCTCTTCTGCAGCTACCCCTCGCCGGGGGGCAGCTCGGGCCAGAACACCCACTGCAACCTGGACGCCGCGGGCGGCGTGTACGTGGACCCCTCCGGCCAGCTCCTGGTCTATGGGACGGAGCACGACAACGACGGACCGGGCGCCTCGGTGAAGATGATGGAGTTCCGCTCCATCTTCCCCAACCCCAGTTGCGGCAGCTCGATCAATGAGGCCTTCGTCGAGCTCTATGACGACTCGGACTTCAGCGATCGCGGGCTGATGATCGACTACCGGGACGTCTCGCTCGAGCGCTACAACGACTTCCGGAACGTGGAGGGCTTCGGCGACAAGACGTCGTCGGTGCGCTGGTGCCTGCCCTTCGGCTGGCGCGTCCGCCTCTACGAGAACGACTCGTACGGCGGCAGCTACAAGGAGCTGAACGGCTCGGGCTCCTTGAACCTCCACTCGGTGGGCTTCGGCGACAAGACCTCCTCCGTGCGCTTCGTCTACCTGGGCTACTGATTCAACCGGATGAGCTGGGTGCGGCTCATGGCGCGCATGTCATCGGCAATGCCGGAGATTTCATCCATCGCCCGGCTGGCCTCGGTGTCCGAGCCCTTGGCGTTCGCGTCCTCGGGGGTGGCGCGCAGCCGCTCGCTGCGCTGGGCGATGAACTTGAGGATGTAGGCGCGCTCGGCCCCGGCATCCGCCCGAGCCTCGTTGAGCCCATGCGCGCCTCCCTGCCCTGCCCGGGACAGCAGGGTCTTCGCCTGCTCGAACTGCGCCTGCGGCATGTGCGTCAGCGTCTGAGCGGCCAGCTCCGCCTGAGCTGGCACCAGGATGCCCTCGTGCCCTGTGAGCGTCGTGGCGCGCGGATCCGCCACGCCCTTGGTCAACGCATGACGGATCTCCGGAGGCAGCCGCTGGGTGGCCCGAGGGCTCTCCTGGGACATGTCGAGCACGCGAGCATAGGTGTCGACGGCCTGCTTCGCGTTGGGGCTCTCCAGCACGTGCTGAAGCAGGAGGAGCTCACGCTGAAGGTCGGCACCGCTCAGGCTCTTGAGGTGCGCGGCGATGCGCGCGCGTTTCGCATCGGGCACTCCGGTCCGACGAAGGGCGGCCTCGATCTGGACGAGGGGTTGCGACGCGGGGCTCGCAGGGCGTGGGCCTTTGGGTGTCTCGAAGCCATCGGCCATGCCGGGGACTCCTTGGGATGAGCGTTCTTCGGCCCCCAGCCTAGCCTACTTCCTTACTGAGCACGTCAATTCAACAAAGTGCCTATTGGCGAGAGTGCTGGACGACTCGTAAAAGACAGTGCCTGCATTGAATTCACCCGCGGTGTTCACCTCATGAAAGGGATTGAGGCAACCATGACCGAGCCTACAACCACACTGCCGCAAGCCCCCGCGAGCCCGGACTGTTATCACCCGCCCGCGTCCATGCTCGAGGGCAAGAAGCATGGAGACGTGATCTGGTCTCGCCCGCTGGACAAAGACAGCCTGGCCGCCCTCTCCTCCGCCCGGGTGAACGAACTCGTGGTGTATGTCTCGGAGAGCGTTCACGGAAAGCCCATCGCTGTCTCTGGCATCATCGCCCTGCCCAAGAAGGCCGCCCCCACCAATGGCTACCCGGTCATCAGCTGGGCGCACGGCACCGTGGGCAGCGCTGACACCGCCGCGCCTTCCCGCGACGTCCAGGGCGCCGCGGCGCACCCCTACAATGCCTTCCCTCATATCCTGCTCAACAAGTTCCTGGATCGGGGCTGGGCCGTGCTCATGACCGACTACGAGGGGCTCGGCACGGAGGGCCCGCACCCCTACCTGCTTGGCAAATCCGAGGCCCGCGGCATCCTCGACATCGTGCTCGCCGCGCGCCAGCTCCACCCGGAGCTCTCCGACCAGTTCGCCATCGTCGGTCACTCCCAGGGCGGTCAAGCGGCGCTGTTCGGCGCCCACTACGCCCCGGACTGGACACCCGAGCTCACCCTGCGCGCCGTGGCGGCGCTGGCCCCTGCCTCGGCGGTCGGAGCCCTCGTCGATCTCGCCTGCGTGGAGACAGAACCCGAGGGCGGCAACGCCTTCGTTGCCCTCTTCATCACCGGAGCCCTCGCGGGAGACCCGAGCATCAAACTGGAAGAGGTGCTGACGCCCGATGCCCTCGAGCGCTTCGCCCATGTCGAGAAGCGGGCCCGTGTCGAGCTGAGCCAGACAGACTCCTGGGGCGGGCTGGCGGGGACCAACCTCCTCCGGCCGGAGGCGAGCGCGAGCAAGGATGCCCTGTACAAGCAGTTCGAGGCCATGCACCCGAACCTCGTCATCAAGGTGCCGATCCGAATCTCTCAGGCCATCGCGGACAAGCGCGTGAACGCCGCCCTCACGAGCATCCTCGAGCAACAACTCAAGACAACGAACGGAAAAGAAAACGTGCTGTATCGGCCGTATCTCAGGGTCGCGCCGACCCACGATCCCGAAGAGCTCGGATTCCACTTTGGCCTGATCGACACGGACTCGGACGAGGTGACGGACTGGCTCGCCGGATTCCTCCCGAAGGTCGAATAAAGCTCCAGCCCCCGCCTCCGCTCCTTTGCGCGGAGGCGGGATCCCTCTCACCAAGCCATGCCCTCAGCGAGTATCATTCCCTTCGGCATGCGTGCCCTGAGACTCCTGCTCTTGTTGCTGGCGGCCCCTTCGTTCGCGCAGTCCCCCCAGGCGAAGACGGTGCTGATCTTCGTCCCCGAGGACTCCACGGTTCCGTCCATCGCCTCGTTCACCCGCAGCTTCCGGCAGACGGTCGAGCGTGAGCGGCAGGAACCCGTCACGGTCAACATCGAATACCTCGACATGGCCTGGTTCGAGAGCCCCGAGTACGCACGCGCGCTGCGCGACTTCTATGTCGCCAAGCACCGGGCACGGCGGCCCGAGGCCATCGTCGTCTTCGCGGATGCCACCCCCTTCGTGGTCAAGCTCCAGCAGGAGCTGTGGCCGCAGGTGCCGCTCCTCGCCGTTCTCAATGATGACTTCCTGGCCAAGGAGCTTCCCCAGAGCCCCTTCATCCGAGCCAACTGGGCGGACCTCGACGTCCCCGGCGCCACGCAGGTGGCACTGCGACTCCTACCGGACACACGCCATGTCGCCCTCGTCCTGGGCTCCAGCCAGCGGGAGCTGGACGCCCGGCTCTTCGTGGAGCAGGAGATCCGCTCCGCCGCACCGGACCGCGAGCTCATCTCCCTCTCTGGGCTGACGCTGGAGGAGTTGCAGCAGCAGGTGCGCACGTTGCCCGAGGACAGCGTGGTCATGATGGTGGGCTTCATGCAGGACGCGAAGCAGCGGAGCCTCGTCTCACGCGACGTGCTGCGGTTGCTGCATGCCCAGGGCAGCCCTCCCCTCTTCAGCGTCCACAAGACGATGCTGGGCGAGGGCATCGTCGGGGGCGTGCTGCTGGACTACGAGCTGATCGGCCAGCAGGTGGCGCGGCGCACCCTGCGGGTGCTGAAGGGCGAGCCCGTCTCGAACCTGCCCCAGGGTGCCCTGGACACCAACCTGCTCGCCTTCGATGACCGGGAGCTGAAGCGCTGGAGCATTCCCGACAGCAGGCTGCCCCCCGGCAGCGTGGTGCGGTTTCGCGAACCGGGCCTCTGGGAGCGTTACCGCTGGCAGGTGTCTGCGATCCTGGTGGCCAGCCTGCTGAAAGCGGCGCTCATCATCGTGCTGCTGCTGGAGCGCCGGCGCCGCATGGGCGCCCAGGTGCTGAACCTGGCCGTGCTGGATTCGTTGCCAGGCGCCGTGGCCATTCTCGACAGGCACGGGGTGGTGCGGCGGACCACGCAGGCCTCGAGTCAGCTCGAGGGCTTGGGAGAACCCCTCGCGGCCCCCCTCCTCTCTTCCGGAGGCTCATACCTGGAGACCTTCCGTGAGGCGGCGCGCTCGGGCCACTCCGAGGCGGCAATGGTGGCCACGCGGCTCGAGGACGTGCTCTCGGGCCGCAGCCATGAGGCCCTGGCGGAGTTCCGTGGGTTCGAAGCGGACACCTGGTTCGAGCTGCGTGCCCGGCGGCTGCGGCTGCCCGAGGGAGGGGCCGTCGTCTCCCTGGTGGACGTCACTCCCCGCAGACGCGCCGAGCAGGAGGCTCGCAAGGCCCGGGACGAGCGCGCCCACCTGGAGCGCGTGGCCGCCGTGGGGGAGCTGGGCGTCTCCATCGCCCATGAGCTGAACCAGCCCCTGGCGGCCATCCTCACCAACGCGGAGATGGCTCAGCGCCTGCTGCAGCGCTCGCCCACGAACCTTTCCCTGCTGCACGAGATGCTCGAGGACATCGTCTCCGACAACAAGCGGGCAGGAGAAGTCATCCACCACATGCGGACGCTGTTGAAGAAGGGCGAGACTCCGTACGCCCGCCACGACTTCAACGAGCTGGTGCGTCAAGTGTCGCGCCTGGTGAGCAATGACGCACAGCTTCGCGGAGTCCACCTCACGCTGAGGCTGGCCGAAGCCCCCCTCCCCGTCTGGGGAGACGACGTTCAGCTCCAGCAGGTCATGCTCAACTTGATCGTCAACGCGATGGACGCGACGGGCTCATGCTTGCCCGGAGAGCGGAACGTCTGGGTCTACACCCGCAAGGAGGGAGACCGGGTGGAGCTGGTGGTGGAGGACACGGGCCCGGGACTGAATGACGAGGTACTCGCGCGCATCTTCGAGCCCTTCTTCACCACCAAGCCCAAGGGCCTGGGCATGGGCTTGTCCATCAGCCGCTCCATCCTCGAGGTACACCAGGGCCGCCTCCACGGCGAGCGCCGGCCGGAGCGTGGCGCCCTCTTCCGCTGCACCCTTCCGCTCGCCTGAACTCCTTGTGTTAGACTGACGCACGGGGAGAGCAAACCAAAACCACACCGTGCCCAGCCCTTCGAGCCAAGAGCGTCCCACGGTGTTCGTCGTGGACGATGATCCCTCGGTGCTGCGCAGCCTCTCGCGCATGTTCGAGCTGGAGGGATTCGCGGTGGAGAGCTTCGCCCACCCGAGGCAGATGCTGGAGCGTGGGCCCGGGCGTCGCCCGGGGTGCGTGGTCATGGACCTGCGCATGCCCGAGTTGAACGGGCTGGAGCTTCAGGCGGAGCTGCGGCAGGCGGGGTGGAAGCATCCCATCATCTTCATCAGTGGCCACGGAGACGTACCGGCGGCGGTGACGGCCATGAAGGCCGGAGCCGTGGACTTCCTCCTCAAGCCTGTCGGCACTGCGGAGCTGCTGGCGGCGGTGGGGCGCGCGCTGGCGTGGGAGCAGGCGGCGAGGGACTCCGAGCAAGAACTCGAGACGCTTCGAGCCCGCTTCTCCTCGCTGACACCTCGCGAGTGGCAGGTCTGCCGAGGGGTGTCGCGGGGAATGCTCAACAAGCAGATCGCCGCCGAGCTGGGCACGGCCGAGCAGACCGTACGCCTGCAGCGCAGCCGCGTCATGGAGAAGCTGGCGGTGGATTCCGTCGCGGAGCTTGTGCGCTTGGTGGAGCGCCTGGACACACAGCCCTGACGGTCCGCAGAACTTCGAAATCTTAGCAAATCTCCACAATCCGCATCCATTCAACACAAAGCCTATAGTTTCACTCTGAGTTCATGACTACTTAAGCCCTGCCCCTCACCGCTTCTCGGGATGACTGTCCATGAGTCCCATGCCGCCGAAGGACAGCCCGAGCGATCTCGAGCTCGACGCGACCCTGATGAAAGAGGGGCCGAAGTCCCCCACGGCGCGCAGGCGGATACCTCCCACACTCGCCGCGCGGTACGAGGACCTCCAGCTCGCGGGTGAGGGGGCGATGGGCACCGTCCACCGGGCGGTGGATGCGCGGCTTGGACGGCCCATCGCGCTGAAGCTCCTCAAGAGCGACGATCCCAAACTCTGCCTCAGGTTCATCGCGGAGGCGCGCTCCCAGGCTCGCATCCAGCACGAGCACGTGTGCTGCGTGTACGAAGCCGGACTGGCGGATGGCGAGCCGTACATCGTGATGCAGTACATCGATGGCGAGCCGCTGTCGCGGGTGCGCACGCGCATGACGCTCGAGCAGCAGGTGAAGCTGCTCCAGGAGGTCTCCCTCGCGGCGCACGAGGCGCACCGGCAGGGGATGATCCATCGGGATCTCAAGCCGGGAAACATCCTCGTCGAACAGCGCGAGAACGGGACGTGGAAGCCATACATCGTGGACTTCGGCCTCGCGCGCCAGGTCGCGGAGCAAGGACAGACGCAGACAGGTGAGGTCCTCGGGACGCCCGCATATATGTCTCCAGAGCAGGCCAATGGGGATGTCCACCAGCTCGATCGCCGCTCGGACGTGTACTCGCTGGGCGCCACGCTGTACGACGTGATCGCCGGGCGGCCTCCCTTCGTCTCGGAGCACCCGTGGAAGCTGCTGTTGATCTCGGCGCTGGAGGACCCTCCTCCGCTGGGACAGGTGAAGCCCGGCGTCCCGAAGGATCTCGAGACCGTGGTGATGAAGTGCCTGGAGCGAGATCCCTCGCGCCGCTACGAGTCAGCGAAGGCCCTCGCGGAGGACTTGCGGCGCACCCTGGATGGCGTGCCGATCCACGCGAAGCAGGCCTCGTGGGGGTACCGCCTCTGGAAGAAGGCCCTGCGGCACAAGCTGCTCACGGTGAGCCTGGGAACGCTCCTGCTGGGGCTGCTCGCCTCGGGAACGATCTGGGTACAGGGCCAACGGCACGCGGCGGAGCAGTCACGGCTGGCCCAGGAGCTGGGCGAGAGCGTGAAGGAGATGGAGCTGTTCCTTCGCGGAGCGTACGCCCTGCCGCTCCATGACGTGGAGCGGGAACGGAGCCTGGTGCGCACCCGGCTTGAGGAGCTCGAGCGGGGCATGCGCGAGACGGGCGAGGCCGGCGTGGGGCCCGGGCACTACGCGCTCGGGTTGGGAGCGCTCGCGCTCGGTGAGCCTGCGAGGGCTCGAACCCACCTGGAGCAGGCGCTGGCGGCCGGATACTCCTCGGCGAACCTCGAATATGCGCTGGGGCGAGCGCTCGGAGAGCTCTTCCGGGAAGCCTTGGAGGACACCCGGCGCATCACCCAGCCAAAGGAGCGACAGAAGAAGGTCGCGCTCCTCGAACGGGAGCTCCGCGACCCTGCCCTGCTCCACCTGCGCGCGGCGATGGGCGCCCGACTCGAGGTCCCCGAGTATGTGGAGGGGCTGATCTCCCTCTACGCGGGAAACCACGAGGCGGCGATCGCGAAGGCCCAGGCGGCGTTCGCCAAGGCCCCGTGGATGTACGAGCCGAAGAAGCTCGAGGGGGACGCCCTGTACGCGGAGGGCAGCAAGTACCGACATGACGCGGCGTTCGACTACGAGAAGATGAAGGGCTACTTCGAGCGGGCCTCGCGGGCCTACCAGGTCGCGGCGGAGATGGGCCGCAGCGATCCCTCCCTCCACCAGGCGGAGTGTGAGCTCTGGCAGAAGCGAGGGTGGGCGGACTTCTCCCAGGGCGTGCCGTCGGATACCTCCTTCGAGACCGCTCAAGCGGCATGCGACCGCGCGGTGCGCTCGAGCTCGAAGCAGAGCGGGGCCCTGGTACAGCGGGCCCTCGTACTCCTGGCGCGGGTGCATGTGCTGGGCATCCACGTCTCGGAGGCCACGCTCCCCGTGGTGGAAGAGGCGCTCGAGAGCGCCCAGGCGGGAATGCGCGCGCGCCCCGAGGATGTCATGGCCCACTACGCGGTGGCCCAGGCCCTCTACCGTCGAGCCTATCTCCTGGAGGTGCTGGGCCACGAGGCATCCATGGAGCCGGCCATCACCGCGTACCAGCGGGTCCTCTCGCTGGAGCCCGGTTTCACCTGGGCTCACAACGAGCTGGGAGAGGCGTATCTCGATGAGGCGGGAACGGCCCTCAATCAGGGCCGAGCGGCCACGCCCCTGCTGGAGCTGGCGATCGCCCAGTACGAGAAGGCTCTGGAGCTCGATCCTGCCTTCACATTGCCCGTGGGCGGCTTGCTGGAAGCGGCGACCATGCGGCTCGAGGCGGAGATCGCCCGAAAGCACGAGGCACCCGAAGCGCTGGAGGCGCTCTCTCGGGCCGTGAACCGGCTCGAGCCGATCGGTTCCAGCCCTTGGGTCATCGCGCTCTGGAAGGCGCGCGCGTTCCGACTCCAAGCCCACCACGACTTCGTGCTCGGCCGGGATGCGCGGCTGCCGCTGGAGCGGGCCTCCTCGGTCATCCGCGACCTGGCCGGTGTGCCCCCAACGGATGCCTGGCTGATCGAGGAGTGGGTCCTGGGCCGTGCCCTCTCGGTCGAGAATGAGCGGCGCCAGGACCGCGACTCGGCACCCGCGCTCGAAGCGGCACGCGCGGGAGTGCGAACGCTGGGCAACCTGAACCGCCAGCGCGCCATGGCCGCGTGCGAGGCGGCGGTTCTGCTGAGCCCGAGCCTTGCCCGGGAGTGCCGGCGAGTCTCGATTGAAGCCCACGCACCTGTCCCCTGAATTTCCCCCTCACCCGTTCTTCCCCCCGGAGAAGCCCATGCCGCTCGCGCCCCCGCGTCTTCTGATCTTCACGGTCCTCATGACCGGCCTCGCTGGATGCGGGCCCATCGAGGAGGACCTCGAGCTGGACCCGCACCTCGACACTACGGAACAGGCCGCGAGGAACTCCCAGCGTCCTCCGCCCAATGGACTCAACGGGACGAGTCCCTCCTGCTTCTGGGCCCACGGCACCCAGAAGGCGCTCAGGTCCCTGGGCGGCGCCGCGCTCGATCAGGGCGAGGGGTGGTTGTCGAACATCCCCCTGAGCCAGGTCAACGCGTCCTGTCGGCACGTCCTCCGCTCCGCCGTCGAGTGTGCCCTCACCCAGGAGCAGTCCGTACAGGATCCGGTGACGGGAGAGGTCTACACGGGCTGGTGGGGGCTTGCTCCCTCGTGGCTGGGCGAGGTGTTGGATGTGCCGGGCCGCCGGTACGTGACGGGGTGCATGGTCCAACGGTTGAATTACTACGGAGCCCAGGTCCCCCTCCTCCTGGAGGGGCCCTCCCCCGCCATCGCGCAGAGCGAGACGTATGGCTCGCAGTACCCCATCTCGGAGTCGACCGTCTTCGGAGACCTGTTCTCGTCCACCACGCCCCTGCTGGGGCTGCTGCCCGCGTTCAACGTGTTCGTTTGCTGGGAGCCGCTCCTGCCCCAGTCCTGTGGCCTGCTGGGGTTGCCCCTCATCCTGGAGAAGCGGATCTGCGACGACCTCCCGCTGTGCGGCGCCATCCCGGTGGGGCCCTGCGCCTTGTCGTGTGTGCAGAATGGCCCGTATTGGAAATGTCGGCCGGGCCTGTTGGCTCCGCTGCAGACGGAGACGGTCCGGGCGAAGCTGGAGACGAGCAGCTGTCAGTGAGCGAGGGCGGCCAGAAAATCGGAGTAGGCCCAGCGGTCGAATAGGCTGGGCCTGTCATCCGGGAAGAGGCAATGGCCCAATGTAACGCCACAGGCTGTACGCAAGAGGCTCTGCCTACCAAGGCCAAGTGCTTTGCGCACAACTACGTCGCGCTGCGGGCGCAGGGAGCCAAGCCGACGTCCTTCTCCCAGCTCTCTTCCGCCGAGCAGACCGCTGTCGGCAAGGTGTTGTTCACCCAGCTCCAGGGCACCGCGGCTCCCCTCACCGAGAAGTTCCACACGGACAACGAGTCGGCCTGGGGCTACGCGCTGGACTCCGTGGCCAAGTCCAACGTGTTCGGTACCTGCCTGGCGTTGTGCGTCTGGCAGAAGCAGGCCGTCGGCACCACGGACAAGTCCACGGTGGAGCTGGTGATGGGCGTCAACGACAGCAGCACGGAGTCGAACGTCACCGACAAGGTCAAAGCCGCGACGGTGGCTGTCAGCAAGGAGCTGGCGGCGTACAAGACAAGCGTCCGTCGGGTGATCTTCCTCAACGGCACGAGCGGCCAGATCTACGCAGGCGGCGCGCCCACCGCGGTGACCCTCGCCTACGACAACCGGCTGACGATTCATGCCGAAATGCGCGTGCTCGAGTACATGCATCTGCACCTCGGAGGAGACCGAGGCGCGGGGGTGGCCAGGCTCGCGGATCGCCACTACATCGGCATCTCCAAGCTGTGCTGCGCCAAGTGCGAGGCCATTCTCGCAGCCTATAACGGATGGGCTGGCGGGTGGTTCACCGTCGAGCGGCAGGGAGTCCATGGGCGGGTGGACCACCAGTGGCACGTCCCCCGGGCACTCAAGCGACTCACCGACGGCATCGCGTATTGGAAGACGCTGAAGCACGCCCTGCAGACGTGAGGGCACGCCGCGGCACCTGCTATTCTGCGAGGAGTCCTGAGCCCTCCGAAGCTCCTCGTGTCCATGCGCTCCCTTCCCCTCGCCTACCTGGCCGGCACCGCGATCCTGCTGGCAACGGCCGCCGGCGGCTTCGTGCTGGTCCGCGATGCCGACGTGCTGGCGCTGCGCCTGCCGACGCGGATCCTGGCTCCCACACAGCACGCAATCGAGGGCCCCCGAGAAGCCGTGGAACACTTCCAGTGCAATCGGTGCCACGTGGTGGCCGGCGTCGAGCCGGAGTCGGCGTCCCTGGGCGAGAACTGCGTGACCTGCCATCAGGCCATCAACGCAGGGCGGCTCGACCTCTGGTACCAGGAGGAGGAGATCGCGCGCTGGAACCAGAACCTCACGCACCTGGTTCGGACCCCGGACCTTGGCTCGCTGGGCCAGCGCGTGAAGCGGAGCTGGCTCACCGGCTGGCTCCAGGCGCCGCACGCGGTGCGGCCGCTCTACGGGGCCACCATGCCCAAGCTGAAGATCGGCCCACGGGAAGCCGAGCTCATCGCCGACTTCTTCGCGGTGACCGAGGAGGAGTCCGGTGAGCCCGCGAGAGGAGACGCGGCGGCGGGCCGCGCGCTCTACGCGAAGAGCCAGTGCGCGAGCTGTCACTACCGTGGAGACGCTCCGGTCGCGTCCCTGCGCTACGGCGCGCCGGAGTTCCGTAGCCCCTCGGCCCGGCGGCGAGCCCCCGACCTCCGGTATGTGCGCAGCCGCATGTCGCTCCCGCAGCTTCGGAGCTGGCTGGTGGATCCGCACCGCCTCCTCCCCGACACCGAGATGCCCACCTTCCAGTTCACCCCGAAGGAGGTCGAGGATCTGGTGACCTTCCTGAGCGAAGCGCTGCCAGAGGTGACGGCCGAGCCACGACCCGCTCCTCCGCCCCGGCTGCTCGATCGCGAGGTGCATTACCCGGAGGTCGCGCAGAAGCTCTCACGCCATCTCTGCTTCCACTGCCACTCCGACATGAGCCGGCCGGGTGATCAGGGGCCGGGAAACACCGGCGGATTCGGCTACGACGGCGTCTTGCTCGATCTGGCCACCCGGGAGGGCATCCTCCGTGGCATCAACCGGGACGGTCGGTTCCAGGGGCTTCCGGATCGACTGGAGGATGGAACGCCCCGACTGGTCGCCAGCCTGCGCGCCCGCCACGCCGAGCTGAACGGGCGATACGACCCGACAGTCCTGGGCATGCCGCTGGGGCTCCCGCCCCTTCCTGACGAGGACATCGATCTGATCTACACGTGGATCGAGCAGGGCGCGCCCGAGTAGGCGGCGATCTCGCTCACGGGACGAGGTTCGGGCAAGCCTCGGAGAGCCGCTGGAACCTCGAGCAGTAGCAGCCGCACGAGTCTGGCGATCTGCATGCGTCGATGCCCACGGGCTTGGAGCAGTCACAGTCGGGGCGCTTGCCGAGCTGTTGGAGATCCGAGGCCGCGCGCTGCGTACACCGCGCGCAGATCCGGCACTCGCTGGGGCAGGCCCCTTCTTCGAAGCTGCTGGCGTTGTACCAGGGCGTTATCCCCGCCAGTTCCTGCTCCGTCATGCCCGAGGGTTCCCACCTGTTGACGGCGCAGGAACCATCCGCTTGCGGCGCACAGCATGGATTGCAGCCAGGTTCCGTGGGCGCCCGGCACGCGTTCGGAGGCTCGGGAGTGGCAGCGCTCGCCGTGGAGACACCCGAGTCACGGGGGGCGCTGTCCGCGCTGGGGGGCTGCTTGATCTCGGATGTGCAGGGTTTGCACCCCACGACGATCATGGCGAGCACGGCCCATCGGAAAAGAGAGCGCATCTTCGGCACGGACGACCTCCAGGGCGCGCACTCTATCTCTCCGGTGTCTCGAGGCGAGGGCTAAACTCGGTCGCCATGAGCCAGGATCTCCAGGCACTCCTCGTGTCCTATGCCTACGTGGGCGCGTGCGTTTTGGTGGGCGAGGTGGCGGCTCGACGCGGGGTGTCCCGGGAGTTCTCGCGCAAGCTCATCCATGTGAGCGTGGGCCTGTGGGTCTTCGGCGCGCTGGCGCTGTTCGAGCACCGGGAGCTGGCGGTGGTGCCCTCGCTGACGGCGGCGGTGGCCAACTGGGTCATCCACCGCAAGCGCCTGCTGAAGGCGGTGGAGACCGAGCCCGACAACCTGGGAACGGTCTGGTTCGCGCTCTCCTTCTCGGTGTGCCTCTGGGTGGCGTGGGACCAGCCCTCGGTAGCGGCGGGAAGCCTGCTGGCCATGGTCGTGGGGGATGCGCTGGCATCGCTGGTGGGCCGGCGCTTCGGCCGCCACCGCTATGAGACGCTCAGCGGGGAGCGGAAGAGTCTGGAGGGCTCGCTGGCCATGCTCGCGGGCACCTTCCTGGCCGTGCTGGCCGTGCTCACGTGGATGCCGGGCCTCTCGCCGGACATGCCCCGGGTGTCACTGGCCGTGCTGTGCGCCGTGGTGGCCACCTGCGCCGAAGCTCTCGGCATCCGGGGCCGGGACAACCTGTGGGTGCCGCTGAGCGCCCTGGCCGTGCTCGCCTGGACTCCGACTGCCTATGCCACGGGCCTGGGCATGGGCGCGGGGGTGGCCCTGCTCATTGGCGTGGCCGCCTGGCTTCGGGGCTCACTGAGTCCCAGCGGCGTACTGGGAGCGATCGTCGTCGGGGCACCGGTCTTCGGGCTGGCGGGCACGGTGGGGGTGGCGGCGCTGCTCGGCTTCTTCTTTTCTTCGAGCGCGCTGTCCAAGGCCTTCCGGGAGCGGAAGGCCGGCGTGGAGGCGGAGTACGCCAAGACAGGGACACGCGATCTGGGGCAGGCCTTGGCCAACGGTGGCGTGGCGGCGCTGGCGGCCGTGCTCCTGGCCCTCACGGGGGACTCGCGCTATCTGCTGGCGATGCTCGGCGCCCTGGTCGCAGCCAACGCGGACACGTGGGCCACGGAGCTGGGGGTTCTCTCTCGCTCCCCTCCCCGGCTGATCACCACCCTGCGGCCAGTGGCTCCCGGCACGTCCGGCGCGGTATCGGGAGTGGGACTGCTGGCCTCCACCGCGGGCGCCGCCTTCGTGGGAATCCTCGCCCTGCTGGCGGGCCTCTCGTGGAAGCTCCTGCCCTGGCTCGTGTTGGCGGGAGTCGTGGGCTCGTTGGTGGACAGCTTCCTCGGAGCCACGGTGCAGGACGTGCGCTGGTGCGAGCCCTGTGCCCGGGAGACCGAGCGCCGCATCCACCGCTGCGGCCAGCCCACCCGTGCCCTTCGGGGCTTGTCCTGGCTGGGCAACGACACCGTCAACGGGGTGGCCACCGCCGCAGGAGCCTTGCTGGCCTTCTGGGCATGACTTCTTCCCTTCAAGTGGAGCTACTCCGGGACGGCCTTCCCGCTCGATTCATGGCTCAGGGGAACCCGGAACAGGTGCCCCGTGCCGGTGCCAACGAACAGGGCGGGAGGTTGGGTCGAGGCCGCCAGTGAGACAGCCTTGGCTCCACCGGGCAGTTGGATGCGCGGCAGGCTTTCGCGCGTGAGGACATCCATGCCGGCGAGGTCTCCCGCGTCGAGCCACCACAGGTGCCTGCTGTCCGTCCAGGCCGCGGGAGCCAGGCTGGAAGCAATCTGGAACTCGAGGCCGCTCTCCCCATCGCAGACGGTGAGTGCGCTCGAAGCTTGGAGTATCCAGGCGATGTAACGACCGTCAGGCGAGAATCGCCCGGGTGCCTTGGGCGAGAGCCGGTGCTGCTCCACCCGGGAGGCACACTGCCAGGCTCCGACCACGGTAGGCGGGGAGCGGCCATCCCACTCCATCACGCTCCCGCCATGCATGTACCGCAAGGTGTTGGGCCGGGTGCCCGTCATGAACAGCTCGTCCTTCACCTTCACCCAGTCCGGAACCGGACTGCCGAGGAGCGTGCCGTCGGCGTTGTACGCTCCAGCGGAGCCTCCGAACCAGCCACTGCCGCTGGCCCAGGCTCCTCCCGTGAACTCCACATCCGTCATGGGGATGGGAGCGCCGGAGTCCCGGAAGATGATGAAGGGGGCCTCCGGGCCCAGCGGCAGAAAGACGAAGCCCGCCGTCCCGTCCGGGCTCAGCGCGAGATGCCAGAGATCGTTCCGCAAGCGGCCCCGCCAGCTCCACACCGGTGCTCCATCTGGCAGGCGCACCACGCGGTAGTCGAAAGCTCCCTCGGGGAGCGCCCACCGGGTGAAGAGCAAGGTGCCGTTGGCCGAGACCCGGAGCTCCTCCAGGCGGCTGTCTCGGAGATCGAGCAGCGTGGAGACCTCGAGCGCTTCAACCGGCATGGAGGCCGCTGGGGCCCCGCCCGCCACGGTGCCATGCCGGCACTGCGTGAGCAGAGCCCCGGCGAACACCAGGGCAGCCAGGGGCAGCAATCTCGCGTTCAAGCCCGAGCGCCTATTGAGCGTCCACCGCCGCTTGAGCGTCTACCGCCGCCTGCAAGTAATCCCTGCGCCGCTCGAAGCGATCCTGCGGGACTCCCCAGTCGACGGTCATCTTGGTCTCGTCACTGAGCAGATCCCGGAGCCCCTGGAGATCATTGGCGACCATGAGCTCCTGAACCTCCTTGCGGGTGGCCGTCGTGTAATCCCCCCGGTACCTGAGGTCCACGGCGATGTCCTTGATCGCAGGGTCCAGCTTGTCCCAGTCGACGGTGCCGTACTTGGCGACCGTGTCTGTCTTGCTGGAGATGCGCTTCACATCCGCCTCGTACTGGTCATACATCTTGGTGAACAAGTTCTTCTGTGCCAGCGAGGAGATCTCGACGGCTTTGACATCCTCCCTGGCGATGAAGTCGGCGGCCTCCTGGCCGGTCAAGCCCGCTCCCTGGGCGAGGAGCTCGGCATCTGCCTGAGGCACGCCCGCGGTGGTCAGATCGGAGACGATGTCCTCCGTCTCCCGCTCCTTCATGTCGTAACCGCGACCGATGGTGACCCCCGAGGCGCCTCCGGGCCAGTGGGAGACGCGGCTGAAGTAGGCCCCCTTCGTCTCGAGCCCCTCGGCATCGAACGTCAGTTGTCCCTCCGGAACGGTGAAGTCGCTGACGAAAGTCTGCGGCGTGGCGCTCAGAGGGGTGGCCTGAAGGAGCTCAGGCATCGCCGCCACGGCCTGGGCCGGATTGAACGCGGCCGCATCGAGCGTCGCGTTGGCGATGGGCGTGGACGACGTGAGGTTGGACACCCCCGAGAGGTTGGGCATCCCGGAGAGGTTCTTGGCGGGCTCGAACGAGCTCTGCTCGAAGTTCACCGGGGAGGTCGCAACGGCGGCCTGGTCCTTGGCTGCGTCCGTGGCGGCCTTGTTGGCGGTGGTGTTCGAGAGCCCCCGAGTGTTGTCGGCGGAGACCGAGTTCGAAGCAGAGCGGGAGGCAGAGGAGCGCGAAGACGAACCACCGACGGAATCAAGACCCATGGGTAATCTCGGGGGGGCTGAAGTGAGCGATGGTGAGAATGGTACTCCCCGTGTGTGTCCATGTCGAGACAATCCGTATGTGAGCGCTGTCTCTGGATGAGAGGAGGATCGGCAACCACTTTGACACACATTCACCTTCATTTGACGAGGAATGCCGCTTCGCCGACGGCGAAGTGGTCGGGCTCCGCCTCGCCTTGGGCTCTTTCGAGGAAGGCGAGCGCTAGCGGCCGCGCTTCCGGCAGTGGCCGCTCGATTATCTGGGCGCAGCCTGCAAGTTGGATGACATAGGTACCGGCACTGCGGGAGCTGGCCCCGGCGCGGAGGGCCGCTTCCCCACCCCCGATGAGCGCGCGGACGATCGCGGACCCCGCGGCATCAGGCTCGCGGCTCAAGAGTCCTATCAGCGCCTCGGTGAGCCCATATGTCGCGGGCCGTGTGGGGCGCGCCACGAGCCTTGCCGCGATCGGCGCGATGATCTCCGCGCCGCGCTGGGTCAACTCGTAGGTAATGTGAAGGAGCGCCCATTCGCCGAGCGGCTCGAGGTCGAGCGCGTCGAGGAGCTCGTCGAGCGGCGCCAGCGCCGCGTTCCTGCGCGCGGCAGCGCCCTGGTCATCGGCGCTGCGGCCCTCCAGAAGCTCTGTCAGCCTCCTGTCGGGACTCGCGCGCTGGCCGTCGAGGGCGAGGGACTTCGGCGGCCGAAGCTCGGAATCCTTCTTGAGAATGGCGGCACTCACGTCTTCGGAAGGTACGAAGGTGACCCGGCAGCGCACGGGCTTGTCCTCTGAAGATTCGATTTCGGGAGAGGGATTGCGATATTCCATCTCGAAGAGCAGCGCATAGTGACCTTCTGGCAGCTCGATCGGATGCACGCTCGCGTAGTACATGTCGCAGATCTCGATGCCGCCCTTCGCCGCTTCGAACGGAACGACGATCGCGCGAAACGCCCCAGGCGAGACTTGCAGCGTGTCCGCCATCGCCACCTCGAAAGGCACGTCCCCGGCGTCTTCGTTCACGCGGAACGACACATTGCCGCGACGCCAGGAGAAGCCTTGACGCATCGCCTGATCCGTCCAGCTGTTGTGACCGGGATAAGGCAACCAGCGTGAGCTGACCGTCACGAAGCTCTGCACGATGCTGACGACGAACTCCGCGAGGATGACGCGCTTCGCCTTCGAGCCACGCTTCGGGCGCTTCGACGCGGAAGCCCTCTTTACCGCAACCTTCTTCTTTCGCGTGGCCATGAGCTCTTCTCTCGTTATGGACGGACGGCCTCGGCTGAGCCGTGATGGACAACCGGTATGGTGCTATCGCAAGGTCGGATGCAACCGGACTCACGCCGCGCCGAGGCGGGGTGCTGGGAACGCCGTCATCGGCTCGTCCTTTGAGCGATCAAGGAGCAGGACATGACCATCACTATCACCGCCTTTGAACGCTCGCCCGATCGCGGCAAGGGACTGGCGCGGGACATGCGGGTGCGCTGGGCGCTGGAAGAGGTGGGCCAGCCCTACGACGTCCGTCTGCTGTCATTCGATGCGATGAAGGAGCCCGCGCACAAGGCGCTGCATCCGTTCGGGCAGATCCCAACCTACGAGGAGGGCGATCTCTCCCTGTTCGAGTCCGGCGCGATTGTCTTCCACATCGCGGAGCGCCATGCCGGCCTGCTGCCGGAAAATGCGAATGGCCGCGCGCGCGCGATCGCGTGGATGTTCGCGGCGCTCAACACGGTCGAGCCGCCGATCTTCGACCGCAGTCTGGTGATGATTCTCGAGCGCGACCAGCCCTGGTACGAGCATCGCCTGCGCGCGCTGGACGACCTCATCCGGAAACGGCTGGACGATCTCTCCGCGCGCCTCGGCGACGCCGACTGGCTCGACGGCGCCTTCAGCGCGGCCGACATTCTCATGGTGACGGTCCTGCGCAGGTTGCAGGGGTCGGACATTCTCGAGGCGTATCCGAACCTCGCCGCCTATATCGCCCGCGCCGAAGCGCGGCCGGCCTACAAGCGTGCGTTCGCTGCGCAACTCGCGGTGTTCAACGCCGCCCCGCCGACCGGGTGACGGCGCGCGAGCTTACTGGCCGCGAGTGCAGCGCCCCGCAGGTAGTGGCCCGGGTAAGCCAGGCAAGGCGCGGGCGCGGGCCGCCCCACGCGGCCCAGGGATGCGCCGCGGCGGACTCGAAGCTGGGGCCTCTCGTCCGTCTGGTGACGAGCCGCTTTGTTGGCGTTGACGGATTTGATGCTACGCCCTGGCTTTGGATGCATTCGCATCGAATGCTTCATGATTAGGAGTCATCGAATGCCGATCAGTCCTCGAGGATGGATGAGCAGGCTGTTGGGAGTGTGGCTTGGGCTCTGGCTGGGGGTTGGCTGCGGACAGCCCACGGTGGAGCGGGAAGAGCAGACCTCACGCTTCTCGGCCCTCCGTGGCGCCCCGGCACGAACCCGTGCCGCCGGTGCCTCCCACTCGCTGACGGTTCGCTCGGACGGCTCAGTGTGGGCCGTGGGCGACAACACCTACGGCCAGCTGGGCAATGGCAACACGACCAGCCGGACGGTGCCGGTACGGGTGCTCATCGTGAACGGCGTGGTGGACGTGGCCGCGAACTACACCCACTCGCTGGCGTTGGGCGCGAACGGCAGGGTGTGGGCCTGGGGCTCCAACACCTCGGGCCAGTTGGGGGATGGCACCACGAGCAACCGCACGCTTCCGTGGGCGGTGCAGGGCGTGAGCGGGAGTGGTGGCCGTGGCCACGCTCGCCACCCACTCGCTGGCGTTGCGCTCGGATGGCACGGTGTGGGCCTGGGGCAGTAATACCCGACAGCTCCAGCTCGGCCCCGGTGGCGCGCACGTCTGACGGCTCCAGCTCGGCCCGGTGGGCGCACCAGGACGGCAGCCATCGTCACCGCGTTCAGCTCGCCCCCGGTTGCGCGCACGTCGGACAGCTCCATCCCGGGCCGGTGGAGCGTGCCAGGGGACGCGCAGCAGTCCCCTCAGCGCGGAGTGACGCGCCCGCCGATCTCCGGGAAGCGCTCGTAAGCCCGCTTCAGCGCGTCCAAGTGGGCGCGGTCATCGAGATCAAGCGGTGCCTCCGTGAGCTGCACCACCCACCCGCCCGACGCCGTGCGCCGCGCCCGCGAGAGCAGTTCGGCGTCGCGCGAGGAATCTGGGAATCCGATGGCTCGTGCGGCAGCGGCAGACCAGTAGTTCAGCCACCCGAGGTGAGCGGGAATTTCGGGTGAGCGGAGGTGCTCGTAGAACTTCAGGGCGGGCAGCCCCCGGCGTGGGGATGGCGGCCCCTCCTCCGTGGGGGCCGTCTGATACGCGATGTCTACCGCAGCGTCGTATGGCGTCGCCTCCCCCCACAGCGCACACGCCCCCTCCGCCACGCCCTCGAGCACAGCCGCCGCTGACGCGCTCACGCGCTCGTCCAGTGGCAGTTCCGCATGCACTTCAAACAGGGGTTGACCGCCTGGGTTGCGGCGTCCCGATCTTTCCCTACCGTTAACCGTCACGGGGTAGCTCTCGTCCCCGTTGCACAGGAGAGGGAATTTCCCGTCACGCGTCTTTTCTGCGAGCCACGCATCGCGCTGCGGCAAGGCGATGGGGCGCCCGCTGTCGGAGATCCGCCACTCCAGGCACAAGCCAGGGAGCGCCTTTTCCATCCCGTGGACGACAGCGAGCGCGCGACCGTCGTTCCCCACGAGAGCAGGCGCGTAGGCTCTGACGCTGAGGGTTCTAAGCTTGGTCATCGTTTGCACCCCGTGACGACGATATTGAGGGACCGATCCCGTTCCAGCAGCGCGTCTTTGTGCGCTTGGGTGCTCACCCCAATCTTGTAGCCATATCCGCATGCCGCCGCCGCGTCTTGCTCCTTTTCTAGCTGCTCCATTTCCTTCTCAATCTCCCGCCTCCGGATGAAGGGAGCGTATGTGTCGAATTTGTTGGTCTTGATCTCCCACAGCATGCGTACGCCCACTTGCAGCGCATCGAAGCGCACACCGCGCACGAGCACGTCCATACCGGGATAACGGTTGGGCGGAAACTTATCGGCGCACTCGTCATGCGCATCATCCCCGCCCGCGTGCGGCACGAAGATGGGATGGCACTCCGGGCGGCGCTCCAGCGTCGCTGGGGCAGGCGGGGCGCTCCTGTTCGCTCTGGGCTCCTCCGGTGCGGGGTTCGCCTCCGGTTCCTTCAAGGCCCGAGGAGCGTCTCCGGCCCAAAGGCCCGGCTCCTGGGTTGGCGGCAAGACGCGCTTGTGCGGGCTCCTTGGCAGGGGCTGGGGGCGAACCTGCCCTGGCTGCCCGGGGGTGGGAAGGCCCGTGCCGGGCACAGCGGGTGGGCGTACGGGCGCCCAAGCGTAGGTCTCAGGCGCCTCTTGAGTCTCATGCGCCTTTTGAGAAGTGGCACACCCAGCAACGGACACGGCAGCGGCAACGGCTTGGAGGAGCGCGCTGCGAGTTCGGAAGTTCATTCCACGTCCTTTCACCGAAGAGGGGGCGGTGCGGGTCAAGGCTGGGCCAGTTCCGCTCGGAAGTCTGCCAACATGCTCTGACGGCTTGAACCGGGGGCGCGCGTCCGTCAGCTCCAGCTCGGAGCAAAGCGCGCACGTCGGACAGCTCCAGCTCGGCCCCGGTGGCGCACTAGGACGGCAGCCATCGTCGCGGCGCCCAGCTCGGCCCCGGTGGCGCGAGCGGCGGACAGCTCGCCCTACTGGGCTGCGCTTCGCGCTGTACTCCGCGTGGCCAGCCTGTGCCTCCCGAGCATCCGAAACACCGCGCCTGCGCAAGCCCCCACGGAGGACGTGCAGGTGGGCTCGGCGGAGGAGGCGCTGAGCGCACCGAGCAGCACGCGCGCCCCAAGTGCGATCCCGGTGCCAGCGGCCTCCGCACGCTGACGGGCGCGCCGCGTAGTAGGATGCGGCGGACCGGAGGGGGCGCAGATGCCAACGAACGCGAAGAAAGAGAAGAAGAAGGCGCGGCAAAAGGAGACCAACGCCATGGTCACATGGTGGGAAGCCGAGGTCGGACCGCGCCCAGCGATTCTGGAAGCGGCGCTCGGAGGACTGCTGACGCACCTGAAAGCGCCGACCGTATGGAACGCCCTCAAGAGCACACTGGCGAAACATCCCGACAAGGATCCTCAGAAGATCCTGGATGAGGTCCACCGGAGTGTACGACCAATCAGGCGCCAGAAGCTTGGGCTCAAGCCGAAGACCCAAACCCAGCAGAAGCCGAAGCCGAAGGCTGAGAAGGTGATTGACTGGTGGCGGCGCAACATCGGCGACGAGGTCCCGAGGCTCGAGGCGCGCCTTACGAGAATGGCCAATGGTGTCCCGCTCACCAACCTCAAGCGTGCTCTCAAAGGCGCCCAGGTCAAGGCGAAGGGGGCTGGAGCCATGCTGAAGAAGGCAGAGAAACACGTGCAGAGCTACCGGAAATCGATTGAAGAGGCTGGCGCAGGGAAAGACGAGGAGCCTGGGAAGTAGAGCCCGCGCCCTGGCATGCACCGCGCAGGGGCGGCGGGCATGAGCACACAACAGCAGGCAGAGTTGCACAGGGCCTGGGGCCGCAACGCGCTGGGCGAGTTGTAAGTCCTCGCCGTGCCCCGTCCCGACACGGAGCTGCCCCGTCCTTGGCCGCACGGAGGTAGAGCGTCGGCCCGGACACCCCCAGCTTCTGCGCCGCGTCCGTCACCGTCCCTCCCGCCGCCACGGTGTGCTCGGCATAGCGCACCGCGAAGACGCGCAGCGCCTCAGGGAACGGCAACGAGCCACTGCGCCGCCCAGCCTTCAGCCGCTGCGCCTCCTGACGGAACTGCTCCAAGTCCTTCTCCAACTCCACCGACCACCTCCTGGTGTGTGGCCGCAGGTGGTCTCACGAGAAGGAGAACCCGTCACGGCGGGGCACGGCGAGGTCTTACCCCTACACGGCTTCGATTCCCGCCGCCTCTAAGTAATCGGGGCTAAGTCTTTTCAGGGGTAGTATCGCCGCTCCCCGCTGGGATGGGGAGGGGCGGCGCGATGGCCCGGGCCAAGCGGAGTCTGAAGCTGACGCCGACGGAGCGGAAGAGGCTCCTGCGAGCCCTGCGGCAGCAGGGTGAAGAGGGCGTCGCTCTGCGAGCGGCCATCGTCCTATGGAGCGCGCAGGGGCAGAGCGCCGCCAGCATCGCTGTAAGACCTCGCCGTGCCCCGTCGTGACGGGTTCCCCTTCTCGTGAGACCACCTGCGGCCACACACCAGGAGGTGGTCCGTGGAGTTGGAGAAGGACTTGGAGCAGTTCCGTCAGGAGGCGCAGCGG